>NZ_PGDQ01000027.1 GCF_003073135.1 Euzebya rosea | reverse complement strand
CACCGACGCCCACGCCGGGCACACCGACGCCCACGCCGGGCACACCGCCACCCCGAGGGCCGTCGAGGTGGCCCAGGGCGGGGGCTGCAACGCACCCGCCCCGCCCAGCGCCTGCATCTTCGTCGTGGACCCGTTCTACGCCAGCGGCACCACGACGATCAGTCCCGGGCAGGCCAACCAGACCCTCGTCGGCGTCCCGCTGGCCAACCTCGACAACCCCGGCGACGGGAACCTCGTCGGCCGCTACGCCGCGATCGATCCGGACGTCGCGGCGACCTACCGGGACCCCGACAACGTCTTCGGCGAGGGCGGTCGCGGTGGGCAGGACCCCACCTTCGAGGCGGGCATGACCTACTACTGGATCGACTACACCCAGCAGCTCGTGCAGGGGCTGGGCTACGACTACCACGCCGACGACCCGGTCGAGTTCGTGCCGATCGACGACGAGTTCCAGGACAACGCCTTCTACCTGTTCACCGACGACACCATCCACATGGGCGGCGGAGCTGACGGTGTCACCGAGGCCGAGGACGCCCAGGGCATCATCCACGAGTACGGGCATGCGCTGCTGCAGGCGGCGGTTCCCAACATCGTCAGCGACGAGGGCGGGGCCTTCCACGAGGGGTTCTCGGACCTGGTCAGCGTCTTCACCACCCTGGAGTTCCGCAACGGCGACATCGGCTGCCTGTTCCACTGGGCCGAGCGGGGCAGCTGCATCCGCCGCATCGACACGGACAAGGCCTACCCGCGCGACCTGGTCGCCGAGGTCCACCGCGACGCCGAGATCTACACCGGCGCGGTCTGGGACGTCTTCGAGGCCGTCCTCGCCCGCGACACGGGCCTCGTCCCCAGCGACTGCCAGGACCGACAGGCCGATCCGTGCGACGCCGTGCGCGACGAGGTGTACGGCACGTTGCTGGGCAGCCTGCCCTTCCTCACCCCGGCGCTGGACCTCAACGACGCCGCAGCGGCCTTCGCGGCGAGCGACGCGACGTTCAACGACGGACGCAACGCCACCATCATCCTGGACGCCTTCGCCGCACACGGCCTGACCGCCGAGGGGTCCAGCGGCGTGCAGGTCATGCGGCCCGACGACCTGATGGACCTCGACCGGACCAACGCCCAGGTCGCCCTGAAGATCGTCCACGCGTTCCGTGGTGACCTGCAGGTGGACCTCGGCGTGGTGGACGCCAGCGGGGAGCTGCAGTGCACCCTGCAGCTGAAGAGCCCCGACGGGGTCGACGGCGCGGACAACATCACCGGTCGCTACGACGTGACCGACACCGACTGCGCCGCGCACCTGCCGCCCGGACCCGACGACGTCTGGGTCCTGCGGGTCGTCGACGCCTTCGACCTCGACGTCGGCACCCTCTTCCAGTTCGCCGTGCTCCACAACGGCACCCGCTACGCCGCCGGCGGGCTGCCGCTGGCCATCCCCGACGCCGACCCCCAGGGCATCGTGGCGACCGTCGGCGCGGACCTCGGCTCCGACAGCCAGCCCATGGCGGAGGAGGAGGGGGCTCCCGCCGCCCCCGCGACCGCCTCCGGCGTCGAGGTCGACATCGACATCGCCCACACCTACGTCGGGGACCTGCTGGTCCAGGTCGGCGTGCTCGACGCCGACGGCACGGCGCTGTGCCGGGTCGACGTGGCCACGCCCGACCCCGAGGACGCCAGCGACGACCTGGTGGTGACCGCGGACCTGTCCGCCTGCGCCGCCCACTACCCACCCGGTCCCGGGGCGACCTGGGCCCTGCGGGTGGTCGACAACGCCAGCCAGGACGTCGGAGAGGTGCGGTCGTTCGTCCTGCGCGGGCCGGACGGGCAACGACGTGCCGGCAGCACCCCCGTGACGATCCCCGACGCCGACGAGACCGGCGTGCTGGTGACCATCGGTTCGTGAACCCGCCGAGCCGGCGGTGGGCGCCGCTGCGGTTCTGGGCACGAAGTCGGTACGCTGCGGTCGATCATGATCATCCAGGACCACGAGGCGGAGCTCGCCTACACCTACGCGTGGTGGCTGACCGGGGACGACGCACGGGCGAGAGCCGCCGTCCTCGCGGCGGTCGCCCGTCCCGAGGTGCCCGGGGCCGATGACGCCCTGCGCGTGGAGATCCTCCTCCGCCGGGTTCGGGCGGCCGCGATCGAGCAGCCGACGATGTGTCCGGCGTCGGAGCTGGCGCTGCTGCACGACGGCATGGGCCTGGCGCTGGACTCCGCGGCCGGGCTGGCCATGATCGACTCCCGCGAGGCACGAACCGAGCTGGCCCACGGCCGGCTGGAGGCGCTCGGCGCCCAGGACCAGGTCAACGTCGTCGAGCCCGAGCGGCTCGGTGGACTGGCGGTCGGCAACCCGGCGGACGTCGCCGCGGCCCGGCAGAACCCGGCGCTCGGCGAGCTGCGCCGGCTGATCCTCCAGGGCCGGGACGAGCTGGTCAACGTGTCGCGGATCGAGGTCCCCGAGGAGGTCCTCGAGGTCGTGCGCCGGGGGCGTGACCAGGCATCGTCCATCGAGCCGGTGTCCCCCGCCTCGGACGGGGCCGCGTCCGACGACGTCGGCGACCGGGGGGAGCGCAGCGACGACGGCGACCCGTTCGCGAGCATCCCCGTCGTGCTGACCGACGTCGAGTCGCCACCTGCAGACGTCGAGCCCTCGGCGCCGATGGACCACGCGGACGCCGAGGAGGTCGACCTGTCCAGCCAGGTCGGCGACGTCCAGATGCCCCTCGGTGCACCGCGGACGTCGAGCAGCCTCGTCTGGGTGATCGTCGGCGTGGCCTTCATCGCCGCGGTCGGCTTCCTGCTGTTCAGCCGCGGGGACGATGCGCTGCCCGGTGGCGACCGGACCGACGAACCCACCCTCGAGGTGCCGACCGTCGAGGACGACGCCACCACCGACGACGACCCGCTCGTCGACCCGAGCGAACCGGACGTGGTGGCCTCCGAACCCACGCAGACCGAAACGGGTGACCCCGAGGCCACCCCGGCCGCGACGGAGACCGACGCGGCTGCGCCGGTCACGGAGACACCAGCCACCGAACCCGACGAACCCGACGCCCCGGCCACAGATGGCGTCGCGCTGGTCGAGACCGGCGTGGCGGTCGGCCTCGGCGCCGACCCCGATCCCGACGTGGCGGTCCCCGAGGCCACCCCGTTCGACCCGATCTCCTTCGTGGTGTCCTACACGGGCGCCGAGGACGGCGACGCCCTGATCGCCAACTGGACCGTCGACGGGGGGCCCTTCGGCACCGAGCAGGTCGACCTCGTCGCCGGCGACCACACCAGCCGGTTCAGCCGCCAGGTGCCGCTGGAGGGTGGCTGGCCGGTCGGCGAGCACGTGCTGCAGTTCACCCGTGCGGGCCAGGCCGACGTCCTGGGCGAGGTCCGGTTCGTCGTCGTCGACGACCAGGCCTGACCGCCCCCGGCCGGGGCCGGGGCCGGGTCCGGATCCCGGGATCCGTCAGGCCAGCGCGGCCAGGACCGCGCCGGCGAACGCCTCCGGCGCCTCGATCATCGGGAAGTGCCCCACGTCGTCCAGCACGACCAGGTCCAGGTCGGACCGGCGCTGCTGCAGCCGCACGGCCATCCCCAGCCCCGCGACCGGGTCCAGCGCGCCCCACACCACGGTGAGGGGGCTCGGATGGTCCACGATCGCCCCGGTCCACCGGTCCTGCCGCCGTCGTCGTTCCGGCAGGTAGCGGATCAACCGGGGGTACAGCCGCTGGCCGCCGTCGTGGGACAGCAGGGCCCACTGCAGCTCCATCTCCTCAGCCGTCGGCTGGGTCGTCGGGCCGAACACCTCCGGCAGCCCTCGGCGGAACATGGCCCGCACGGCCGGCAGCGACACTGCCCGGTCACCCACCGCCAGCAGCAGCTTCTGGCCGACCCGCAGGTCGGCGTCCTCGATGAAGATCGAGCCGTTGGCCAGGACCCGGCGGTCCACCACGACCGACGACCGGCCCTCGATGATCCGGGCCAGCAGCTCGCCGCCGACGGAGTCACCCATGTCGTGGGTGACCAGGACGATCGGCGTGCCCGACAGGCCAGCGTCGTCGACGAAGGCCTCCACGATGTCGGCCTGCAGGTCCAGCGGGTAGGCGATGTCGGGCTTCTCCGACAACCCGTAGCCCAGCAGGTCGAGGGCCAGGACCCGACGGCGTCGGTCGAGCAGCGGCATCACGTGGCGCCAGTCGGCCCCGCACGTGGGGAAGCCGTGGACCAGCAGCAACGGCGGTCCGTCCTCCCCCTCCACCGCAGGTCGGTCGACGGTGAATATCCGCCGGCCTGCGAGCAGGCGATGCCGCCCTTGATCCCGCCACACCCGAACGTCGCTCACGTTGTGGGATGCTAACGGCTCGGCGGCGTGGTGCGGTTCGCGTCGACGGTGCATGCAGTGCCCAACCGCGAGGCCGGCAGTGCCGAACAACGACACGACGACCTCTCCCTGACTGGAGCCCCGATGCGATCCCGACTGTCCCGACGAGACGTGCTGCGGCACGGCAGCATGCTGGCCGGTGCGGCCGGTGCCATCCCCCTCCTCGGTGCCTGCGCGGGCGACGACGACCCGGTCGCCACGGCAACCACCCCCACGGCGACCACCGGGGCGACCGCCGCGGAGTCGCCCGCCGGCGGTGGGGACTTCGCGGGTGAGGAGATCACCCTGCTGGTCTACTCGGGGCTGACCGAGGACCTGTACCGCGCCAACTTCGTCCCGCAGTTCGAGGCCCTGACGGGGGCGACGGTGACGATCGACTCGGCGTGGACCGAAGGGATCGCCCGCCTGGAGGCCGCGCCCGACGACGCCCCGCCCTTCGACGTGGTCCTGACCGACCCGACGCAGGGCCTGCCGGCGATCGAGCAGGGGTTGTTCCAGCAGTTCGACACCGGCAGGGTGCCCAACGCCGCCGCGAACTTCCATCCGAGCCTGCTCGACACCACGGTCTACGACCAGGGCTACGGGATCCCCTTCATCTCCTCGGCGATGACCCTTGCCACCAACACCGAGCTCGCCGAGCCGTTCACGACCTGGAACGAGCTGCTCACCCGGACGCCCGAGCAGGGCTTCATGCTCTACAGCCTGTCCTACATGTCGCTGTACACCTTCGCGGAGATGATGGCCGAGGCCGAGGGCATGGATCCCGGCCAGGGCCGTGACCTGCTGGAGGGCGACCTCGAGGGGGTGCTGTCCTTCGCCGCAGCCAACGGCGACAAGGTCGGCTTCTACTGGCCGTCGACGTCCGCAGGCGTGGACGCGCTGGTCAACGGCGAGGTCGCCGCGGGCAACATCCACGGCAACGGCCTGCTCGCACCCATCCGGGACGGTGCCCCCGTCACCGGGACCGTGCCGACGGGCACCGAGGCGTACGTGCAGCTGTTCTTCGGGGTGCCGCAGGGCGTCCGCAACCTCGACCTGTCCCTGGCGGCGCTGGACCACATCTGCAGCCGCGAGTACCAGCAGACCCTGGCGGAGTCCGGCGAGTACGCCTGCGCGGTGCAGGACATCGCCGAGGAGTACGCCGCCACCGACGAGCTGTGGGCGGCCGCCTTCCCGTCGACAGAAGCGCAGTTCGAGGCGTTGAAGTACTACCCCTACGACGTCTACGCGGCCAACGCCGACCGGATCGCCGAGGTGTGGGACAACGAGGTGCTGCGCTAGCTCCCAACCGCTCTCGGCGTAGGGTCTGGCGGTCGACGCCGGACACGAAGGAGGAGCGAAGGTGGACAACCCGTTCGGGGGCGTGGCGACCACGCCTCCCGGCGTGGCCGACGCCCTCAACGGCTTCTGCCAGCAGGACCCTCCACCCGAGGGGTACACGCTGCGGGGGTTCGACGCCCGGATCGACGCGCTCGCGGAGGAGCAGGAACGCCTGGTCGCCAGCCGCGACCGTCGCGGCGTGTTCCACCTGACGTACCTGGCCTTCTCGCGGCAGGTCCGCAAGGGCTTCGACGAGGGGAGGTTCAGCGACGTCGCCTTCGCCGCCGACATGTCGTGTCGGTTCATCGACGCCTACCTGCTGCAGTCGCGCCGGTGGGCACAGGGCGACCCGACCCAGTGCCGAGCGTGGTCGCGGGCGTTCGGTGATGCCCGGTCGGGGGACGCCAACGTCCTGCAGGCGATGTTCCTCGGCATGAACGCCCACATCCACTACGACCTGGCGTTCGTCACCCTCGGGTCGTGCCGCGCCGCCGGCGACCTCGACGGCCTGTCGGACCGCTGGACGTCGGTGTCACGCACGGGGGTGCCCGACGTGCGGCACCTCGACTTCCTGGTCATCAACCAGATCGCCTGGGACGCCATCCCCGTCATCCAGGACACGGTGCTCGGACAGTTCGCCTCGGTGCTGAAGCTCGGCAACAAGCTGGTCAGCCGCGTCACCGCCGCGCTCGGACAGCGGCTGCTGATGGACGCCCGCGACCGGGCGTGGGCGCACGCCACCCTGCTGATCCACGCTCGCACCGACCTGCGGCGTGCCGCCGTCGCCGGGATGATCGACGCCTACGCCGCCGTGCACGCCGACCTGGTCGACGTGCTCAGCCTCAACCCCCGGGAGATCGCCGACGGCCTCGCCGACTGGACGGACCGGGGCGAGGAGCAGGAGTGGGCGGCGGCGGTCGCCATGCCCGACGCCACCCGCGACCACCTGGTCGACATGGCGTGCACCAACCCCGTCGTCGGCGAGCTGGCCCTGCGCGAGCTGGCCTTCGCCGGCTACGACCCGGGCAGGATCCTCGACGCCCTGCTCGACGCGGATCGTGACGACCTGGCCGCCGAGTTCGTCGCGGTGGTCCAGTCGGAGTCGCCGCGCCATCGGCGGGCGGACCTGACGCGGTGGCTCGACCGTCGCGGTCCCCGCCAGCTGGCAGTCCTGGAGACGGTGGTGGAGGACCGGACGGTCCCCCCGGGACAGCTTCCCCGGGGGCCGATGGCCGCGCTGGTGGAGCGATGGCAGGCAGGCGTCGACGACGCGGAGCGGTGCGTTGCGGTGCCCGAGGTGGCTGCCGTGCCGGAGCTGTCCGCCGCCCTCCGCGACCACCGCGACCGCGCCGTGGCGCTCGGGGAACGGGTCGGCCGCACCCTCCGGCCGAGGACGGTGGGCGCCGCCACCGCCGAGGAGGCCCGTGCCCTGCTGGCCGTGCACCCGGATCCGTGGGTGCGCACGTGTGCGTCCCGGATGGCGGGGACGGAACGAGACCCGGAGAGAGACGGAGCCATGGACGACCTGATCGACCGCGTGCTGTTCCTGCGGTCCACCGCACTGTTCACCGAGGTCGCCACCGACGACCTGCTGCGCGTGGCGGACCGCCTGCAGGCCCGGCGTTACCCAGCTGGGTCGATCCTGGTGGAGGAGGGTGCACGGTCCGACGGCATCCACCTGATCGTCGAGGGGCGGGTCGTGGTCAGCCAGACCAGGCGTGACGGCCAGATCCCCCTGTTCGCCTTCGGCCCCGGCGAGTCCGTCGGCGAGCTGTCGGCCCTGACGGACGGCCCGGCGACCTCGATGTGCACCGCCGGGACCGACGTGCGCACGTGGCTGCTGCCGACCGCCGTGCTGGCCGAGCTGCTCGACCGCCACCCCCGTGTGGCGGTCGGCCTGCTGCGGATGCTCAGCCGCCGGCTGGTCCTGACCACCCAGCTGGTCGGGGGCATCGACCGCTGAGCGGACTTCACCGCAAGCCGCAGCGGGCGGCGCCGCGAACTACGCTCGTGAGGATGTCCGACGCGCTGGAGCTCCGCGGTCTGCACCGCCGGTACGGCGACGTGCGGGCGGTCGACGGGGTCGACCTCGCCGTGGCCGACGGCGAACGGTTCGCGCTGCTGGGGCCGTCCGGGTCGGGCAAGACCACCATCCTCCGGCTGGTCGCCGGGTTCGAACGACCCGACGAGGGACGGGTCGTGCTGGCCGGACAGGACGTGGTAGGCCTGCCGCCGGAGCGCCGCAGCGTCGGCGTGGTCTTCCAGGACTACGCGTTGTTCCCCCACCGGACGGTCTCCCAGAACATCGCGTTCGGCCTCCGCATGCGGAAGGTCGACCGCGAGACCCGTCGGGCCCGGGTGGCCGAGCTGCTAAAGCTCGTCGGCCTGACCCGCGAGGCCGACCGCCGGCCCGACCAGCTGTCGGGCGGCCAGCGCCAGCGGGTGGCGCTGGCCCGTGCCCTGGCGCCCAATCCCTCCCTGCTGCTGCTCGACGAACCGCTGGCCAACCTCGACCGCCGACTGCGCGAGAGCCTGCGCGACGAGCTGGTCACCATCACCGACGCCGTCGGGATCACCACCGTGCTGGTCACCCACGACCAGGAGGAGGCGTTGTCCTTCGCCGACCGCATCGGCGTGCTCAGCGACGGCCGTCTGGTGCAGGTCGGCACCCCCGCCGAGGTGTGGCGCAGCCCGGTGAGCACCGTCGTGGCGACGTTCCTCGGCGACATGAACCTGCTGCCTGCCCGGGTCGTCGACGGGGGTGTGGTGGTGACGGGCCTGCCGACCCCGGTTGCCGTCCGCGGTGGAGTACCGACTGGACCGAGCGGTGGTGTGCCCGACAGCGGTGTGCCCGACGGCGGCGTGCTGGCCTGCGTGCGGCCGGAGGCCCTCGACGTACTGGCCGACCCCGACGGGCCGGGCACGGTCGTGGCGGTGGCCTACGCCGGAGGCTCCACGACCCACCGGATCGACGTGGACGGCACGCGGTTGACGGTCCGGACCGCCCAGCCCGACGGGCTGCCGGTGCTGGCGGTCGGCGACCGGGTGGCGGTGCGGGTGCTGGTCGACGCGGTCCGCCTGCTGCCGGCGGACGGGTCGACCCGTGGGTAGGCGGCTGGCCTGGCTGCATCACCCCGGCTGGCTCGCGGTGCCCGCGGTGGCGTTCGTCCTCGCGGTGTTCGTCGGACCGTTCCTCGGCGTGGTCCGGGTGGCCCTGGCCGGTGACCCCCCGCCTGGCACCGGGTCGTTCGTCGACCTGTCGGTCCTCTCCCTCGACAGCCTCCGCACGGTCGCGTCCACGTCGCTGTTCCGCAGCGTGCTGGGCGTCACCGTCCGCACCGCGGTCGTCATCACGGCCGTGTGCATGCTGATCGCCGTGCCGTTCGCTGCCTACGTGCACACCCGCGGCCCCCGGCTCCGGGCGGCGCTGATCGGCGCCATCGCCCTGCCCAAGCTGGTCAACCTGCTGGTGCTGCTGTACGGGGTGCTGCTGGTCCTCGGACGGCAGGGGGTCATCAACGACGTGCTGGTCGGCACCGGCATCATCGATCGGCCCCTGCAGATGTTCGGCAACCTCTTCGCGGTGGTGTTCACCGAGGTCCTGGTCATCCTCCCCTATCCGGTCCTGCTGCTGGTCGCGGCGTTCCACGCGGCCGACCCGGCGCAGATGGAGGCAGCCCGTTCGCTCGGCGCGGGGCCGGTCCGGGCCTGGGTCGAAACGGTCCTGCGACCGGCATGGCCGGCCGTCGTGGGTGCGGCCATCGTGTCGGCCGTCTGGGGTGTCGGCGCGTTCGTCGGCCCGCTCGTGATGGGCAACCCGCCCTACTGGACGGTCGCCGTGGAGGTGTACGACCGCGCGCTGGTCGACCTCGCCTGGGTCGAGGCCGCCGGCTGGGCCGTGCTCGGCGTGGCCGCCTTCGGCCTGGTCCTCGGCCTGCCCCAGCTCCTCCTCCGCCGGGCGACGACGTCGTGACCGCTGCGTCGCGGTCAGCGGTCGACCCCGTCGGGCCGACCGGTCGGGGGGTGCCACGATGATGGCGCGGGTGGGGCGGCGCGCCGGGGTGGTGGCCTTCCACCTGTTCGCCGTGGCCGTGCTGGCGTTCGTGCTGGCGCCGTTCGTGATCAGCCTGCTGGTGTCGTTCAACCCGGGCCGCTCGATCGGGGTGCCCACCCCGACGACCGGCGTGACGCTGGAGTGGTACCGGGTCGTGCTGGGCGACGGCCTCTACCGGCAGGGCCTGACGACCTCGCTGGTGGTCGGCGTGCTGGTGGCCGTGGCCTCCGTCGCGCTCGCCCTGCCGCTGATCGTCGCCATGGCCCGGGTCCCACGTCTGCGGAGGCTCAGCGGCCTGGTCGTGATCCCCGCCACCGTCCCCACCGTCGTCCTCGGCATGCAGAGCCTCGTGGCGTTCGAGGCGGCCGGGTTGCGCGGCAGCCTGCTCAGCATCGTGGCCGCCCACACGATGTGGGGCCTGCCGTTGGCGCTGCTGGTCCTGGTGGCCGCCCACGACCGGCTGGACTCACGCCTGGTGGAGGCTGCACGGTCGCTCGGCGCATCCGCCTGGCGCGCCGGCTGGGAGGTCACCGTGCCGCTGCTCGGCCCGGCCATTGCCGTCGGCGGCTTGCTGGCGTTCGTGGCCAGCCTCAACGAGCTCGTCATGAGCCTGTTCCTCGCCGGCGGCCGGGTGCGCACGCTGCCCACCGTCGTGTGGCCGCAGGTCCGCCATGCCGTTCGTCCCGACGTGGCCGCCGCGTCCAGCCTGCTGCTGCTGATCGCCCTCGTCGCGTCCGGTGTGGCGTGGCTGCTGTGGCGACGGCAGCGCGTGTGACACTCCTCCCGGGCGCCGGCTGTGGATGCGAGACTGTCGGCATGCGTGGCCGCAGCACGAGCCGGATGCCGCCCCTCGCCGGGGTGGCCGCCGTGCTGGTCGCCGCCACGCTGCTGACCGCCGCCTGCGGTGGCGAGGACCCCATCGAGCCGATCGTCCTGCAGGTCCTGATGGCCGACGACTGGGCCGACACCCGGCCGGTCCTGGACGTGGTCCGCCGGTTCGAGGCGAACCACCCGAACGTGACCGTCAGCCTCGTCGGCCGCCCGTTCAGCCAGATCGACGGTGAGCTCGCCGCGTCCGTGGCCAGCGGTGACCCCATCGACGTCGTGCACAGCCACGCCTTCGCCGCCGCCGCACGCGGACAGGCCGAACCCCTGGACGACCTGTGGGCCGAGCGGCTGGACCCCGACGACTTCTTCCCCGGCGCGATGCAGGACGTCACGTGGGGCGACACCGTCTACGGCGTGCCGCTGGACATCAACGCGATGTTCATGGTGCTCGACGCCGAGGTCGTGGATCGGGCCGGGGTTCCCCGCACACCGGAGGAGGTCCGTGCCTTCGCCGAGGCGGCCTCCACCGATGGGGAACGAGCGCTGTCGATCGGGGCCAGCGCGTGGCAGACCTACGGCTGGATCCGGGCGTTCGGCGGCGAGATCGTCGAGGTCGACCGTGACGGCACGGCGCGGTTCACCCTGGCACGGGAGGAGAACGTCCGGGCC
Organism: Euzebya rosea; assembly: GCF_003073135.1. Taxonomy (NCBI): domain Bacteria; kingdom Bacillati; phylum Actinomycetota; class Nitriliruptoria; order Euzebyales; family Euzebyaceae; genus Euzebya; species Euzebya rosea. The sequence continues at coordinate 33,496 of NZ_PGDQ01000027.1, read as the reverse complement.
CTGGACTTCCTGGCGGGACTGATCCACGACGGGCTGGCCCACGGACCGACCACCCGGAACGTGGCCGACGATCAGGTGCAGCTGTTCGGGCTCGGCCGGACGTCGCTGCTGACCTCCGGCACGTGGGACACGACCACCCTCGACACCGTCTATCCCGGCCGCGCCTTCGTGACCGCCCCCATGCCCAGCGACATCGGTGACCCGATCGGCGGGTCGGCGATGGGCGGGTCCAGCCTGCTGGTCGGCGTGGGGTCGACCCATCGCCAGGAGGCCGTGGACTTCATCCTCGCCCTGACCGCCGATGACGCCGCCCTGGACCTGGCCCGCACCGAGGGACGGTTGCCCACGCAGCCGGCGCTCCTCGAACAGGCGGGGCTGGACCCGGCCGTGCTGGAGACGGTCGCCGCCCAGCTCGCCACCGCGACGCCCCAGCTGCTGATCGCCTTCCCCGAGGCGCAGGATGCGTTCGCCGACGCCGTCGACGACGTCCTGTCGGGACGCATGTCGGCGGCCGAGGCGCTGGGCCTCGCACAGCAGCTCGCCGAGCAGGCACAGGTGCAGTGACGTGCCCGCCGAGATGGCGCTGATGGCGGCCTCCGGACGGCCCCGGTCCCTGCGTACGAGGGTGCTGCTGGCCCTGGGCCTGACGCTCGCCGCGGCATCGCTCGTGTCGATGCTGGTGGACCGCCAGATCACGTCCAGCCGTGTCCGAGCGGAGAGCGAGCAGCTGCTGGCCAACGACCTCGACGTCGCGGCCCGGTCGTTGGCCGACGACCGGGGTCGGCTGATGACCTCGTTGCGCTTCAACGCGCAGAGCCTGCAGGTCGACGGGGTGTCCCGGTCGACCGGTCCGATCGACCTCCAACGCATGGCCGGGCAGGTGCAGCGCAACCTCGGCGTGGACGGGGTGCTGTTCGCCTCCGAGGAGGGGACGGTCCTCGCGGAAGCGGGTGCTGCGCCCGCCGACGGGGCGATCGGGCCCCTGACGCAGGGCAGCGCCGCCGTGCCCCGATACGTCACGGGGCGGGAGGGACAGGTCCTGGAGGTCCTGTCGGTCCGGGTGGCCGACGGGTTGTGGTTGACCATGGTCGTCGCCATCGACGACGCCCGCGCGTTCGCCCTGCGTCGCCTGATCGGCCGCGACGTCGTCCTGCTGCACGACGGGGAGGTGGCCGGGGCCACGATCGCCGAGGGGTCGCTGGTCCGGGACGCGCTTGCGGCCGCCGGTCAGGAGGGGATGGTCGACGCGATCGAGATCATGCGGCCCGAGGGCACGTCGCTGGTGGGGTTCGCCCGCGTCGGGGAGGACACCTGGGTGGCCGTCGTGACGCCCCGGCTGCTGGAGGACCTCGAGCGAAGCCTGACCTCTGCTGGCGTGGCCACCTTCCTCGTCGTGCTCGTGGTCGCGCTGGTCGTCGGCTACGCCTACTTGCGCCGGCTCACCCGCCCGTTGACCAGGCTGGCGGAGACCGCCGAGGCGGTGCGGCGCGGCGATGCCGGCAAGCGGTTCCCCACCGGTGGCCGTGACGAGATCGGCGAGCTGGCGACCACGCTGGAGAACATGCGCGCCACCCTGCAGGAGCAGGTCGGCATCATCTCCCGGCAGTCCGAGGAGCTGCAGGGCGCCTCGCAGCGCATCGCGACCGTCCGGGACGTCGAGCGGCGACGGCTGGCCCGTGACCTGCACGACGGCGTGCAGCAGCAGCTGGTCATGCTGCGCTTGCGCGTCCGGTTGCTGGACGGCGATGTCACTTCCGAGGAGCTGGCCGAGATCGGGCGGTCCGTGGAGGCGGTCATCGAGCAGCTCCGCGAGACCGGTCAGGCCATCTACCCCTCGATCCTGGCCGACCGCGGGCTGACCGGTGCGCTGTACTCCCTGGCCGCCACCTCCCCGCTGCCGATCGACCTGGCGCTGACGCCCGACCCGCTGCCGCGCTTCGCCGAGCCGGTGGAGGGCGGCGTGTACTTCATGGTCGCCGAGGCCATCACGAACTGCGTCAAGCACGCCGAGGCAGAAGAGGTGCGGGTCAACGTCGAGGTAGCCGGCGCGCTGCTGACGCTGTTGGTCTGCGACGACGGCGTCGGCTTCGACCCCGCGGTGCGCACACGCGGGTCGGGCGTGCAGAACCTCCGTGACCGGGCCGCGGCCCTCGGCGGGCTGGCCGGGATCAGGTCACAGCCCGGCGTCGGGACGGCGGTCGCCGTGGTCGTGCCGCTCGGACCCGAGTCAGTCGTGGGAGCGCTGCAGGAAGAACAGCACCGCCGCGACACGCCGGTTGAGGTCGTCGGCGTCGCGCAGGCCCAGCTTCTGGAAGATGGCGTTGGAGTGCTTCTCGACCGCGCGTTCACCGACGACGAGTGCGTCGGCGATGGCTGAGTTGCCCTTGCCGGTGGCCATGAGGGCCAGCACCTCCATCTCGCGGGGGGTCAGCCCGGCCAGCCGGCCGTGGGACCGGCGGGACTTCGCGGTCAGCAGCGCGTCGACGATCTTGGGGTCCAGGATCGAGCCACCCTCGTGGACCTCCTCCACCGCCTTGACCAGCTCGTCGGCGTCGCCGAGGCGTTCCTTCAGCAGGTAGGCCTTGCCCTCGCTGCCGTCGCCGAGCAGCTCCAGGGCGTACTCCGGGTCGTGGTGCTGGCTGAGCATCACGATGCCCAGCTCGGGCCGGTGCTCCCGCAGGGTGCGGGCAAGCGTGATGCCCTCCGTGGTGTGGGTCGGGGGCATGCGAATGTCGAGGACGACCACGTCGACGGCGACATGCTCCAGCAGGGTCAGCAGCTCCTCGGGCGCGCCGGCGGTGCCGCACACCTCGATCCGCGTGCTGCGGCTCAGGACCGTCTCGATCCCGTTGCGGACGAGATAGTCGTCCTCGGCTACTGCAACCCTGATCAAACGAACCCCGCCCCGGGTCGATGGTGGTGCTAGCACCACCTTCTGAAGTGACTGGCCAGCACGGTCGACTCGGAACGTGCCGCCACCCAAGATAGGGACGTCGATACGTTCTGCATCTCGGATCCAGACCGAGGTACGACGCAGTCGACGGCCGTCACCGTAGCGCAATCCATGGGGGGTGGCGTCACGGTGGCGGCCGGGGGTTCCCCCTCGACCCGGGGGGGGGGACGGGGAACCCGCCGGTCACCGACCGGCCACGATGTCCCGAGCGGCGCGGCGGCCGGCGGCGACCGCCCCCTCCATGTAGCCGGTCCACTCCGTCGCCGTCTCGGTCCCCGCCCAGCGGATGCGCCCGACGGGTCGGGTCAGCGCCGCCGCGTGCATCGCCGCACCCGGGGCCAGGTTGGCGACCGGACAGCCGCCGGTGAACCGCTCGTGGACCCACTGCTTTGACACGATACGGGTGGGTGCGGCCGCGCGAGGACCGAACGCCCGGACCATCGCCTCGACGGCGGCGTCGTGCAGCTCCTCCTCCGTGCCACGGGCGGCGACGTGGGCAGGGGACCCGGTGACGAAGGCCAGCAATGCGGGGACCGACCCGTCGGCGGAGGTGTTGTCGAAGACCACCTGCACCGGCCCGTCGGTCAGGACCGCCTCACCGGTCAGCCCGTCGGCCCGCCAGAACGGCTCGTCGTGGGTGGCCACGACCTTGGCGGTGGCCCCCATCGGCATGCGGCGCTGCACGGCCAGGCGGGCCGGCGGCAGGGGCGGGTCGAAGGTGATGGTGTCCACGAGCGGGGTCGGGACGGCCATGACCAGGTGGGCGGCCCTGATCGTCTCGCCGGACGCGGCGCGGACCGTGACCCCGTCGTCGTCGTGCCGAACCTCGACGACCTCGCGCCCGAGCCGGACGTCGAGCCCCTCGGCCAGCCGCGTCGAGATGGCCTGGGTGCCGCTGACCAAGCGGGTCTGCTGTGCCCCACCGTCGACGGCGGCGAGGTCCAGCAGGTCCCCACCGGCTGCGGCGGCGTAGGCGGCCACCCAGTCCGCCGACAGCTCGCCGGGGTCGGCCCCGAAGATCACGCGGATGGCCGCGTCGACCACGGCTCGGGCGGTCCCGTCGCCCAGCGGCCCGTCGAGGACCGTCGCGAGGGTGCGGTCGTCGACGGCGCCCATCGGCGCGATCGGGGCCTGCGTCGCGCCGGGGCGATGATCGGCACGATCCGCTCGGCCGTCCGGGGCGCCCATCGGCGCGATCGGGGCCTGCGTCGCGCCGGGGCGATGATCGGCACGATCCGCCTGCCGTGCCAGTCGGCGGAACGTCGTCAGGCCCAGCGCCATCCGGCCGAGCTGCAGCGGCCCCAGCAGCGGGACCGTGCCGCGGTAGGTCCGCCGCCGGTCGCCGTCGACCAGCACCGACCGGCCGGTCGTGTGCGTCGGGAACGTGGCCAACCCGAAGCGCTGGACCAGCCCGTGCATCCGCCACTGCGTCGGCCCCAGCCACTGGGCACCGAGGTCGACGGCGGCCCCGTCGACGTCCTCGGTCAGCGTCCGACCACCCACCCGGTCCCGCGCCTCCCACACGACCACGTCCCGGCCGACCGCAGCCAACGCGTCGGCGGCCGAGAGCCCCGACAGCCCTGCCCCGACGACGAGCACATCGGTGTCCATGTCCCTGACCTCCCAGCGGGCGTGACGGTCGCTCGCGTGACACGAGCCACCAGCCGGTGTCACACGGAATCGTGGCCGGCCCAGCGCATTCCCTATCATGCGGCGGACACATGCGAGGGCACGGTCCGTCACGGCGGGCCGCTCGGACCGAGCAAGGAAGGCTCAGGAGCCAATGGACACAATCGGCATCATCCGCCTCGTCGTGGGGCTGGCGCTGTTCGCAGCGGCGTTCGCCGTCGCCGGCCGCCGGGTCAAGTACCTGGTGGACCTCGTCGGCCTCGCCCAGCCCATGCCCAGCAGGATCCCCGGTGAGGGTGACGGCCGGCCCACGTTCGGCCACGTCCTCCGCTACCAGGTCCAGCACATCCTGGCGCAGCAGAAGCTCCTCAAGTGGACCACCCCCGGTGTGCTCCACGCCTTCATCTTCTGGGCGTTCATCGTCCACCAGACCCTCACCCTGGAGGCCCTCGGCGAGGTCTTCGACGCCGAGTTCCACATCCCGTTCTTCGGGCCGGGTCACTGGTGGACCGAGCTGCTCGGCTTCATGCAGGACTTCGTCGGCCTGCTCGTCCTCGTGGCGGTCGTCGGCTTCGCCCTCATCCGCTTCTCCCAGGCCCCCTCGCGGGACGGCCGGGAGTCCCGCTTCGCTGGCTCCAACCTGGACCAGGGCTGGTACACGCTGTTCTTCGAGTTCGGCCTGCTGTACTCCGTGCTGATCCTCCGTGGCGTCCGCGCCGCCGAGGGCACGCTGCCCTACCCCGACGGCGCGTTCGTGTCCTCCTTCGTCGGTGGTCGCCTGGAGTCCCTCCCCCACGAGACCCTCGAGGTCATCGGCCTCGTCGCCCTGCTCGTCCACATCGCCGTGTTCGGCGGGTTCCTCGTCTTCACGCTGTACTCCAAGCACCTCCACGTGCTGGCCATCGCCCCCCAGGTCGCGTTCAGCCGCACCCCCAAGGCCCTGGGCAAGCTCGAGGCCGAGCGCATCGACGTGGAGAACATGGGTGAGGACGACATCCTCGGTGTCGGCCAGATCGAGCAGTTCGGCTTCAAGCGCTTCCTCGACTACTACTCCTGCACCGAGTGCGGCCGTTGCCAGTCGCAGTGCCCGGCGTGGAACACCGCCAAGCCGCTGTCGCCCAAGCTGCTGATCATGGACCTGCGCGACCACCTGTGGGAGACCGGTCCGTACCTGCTCGACGGCGGCCGCGAGAACGAGAAGCACGCCGACGTCGACGTCCTCGGCATGATGCTGGTCGGCGACGAGCCCGGCCAGGCCGACGCCGTCATCGACTTCGACGTCCTCTGGTCCTGCACGACCTGCGGCGCCTGCGTCGAGGAGTGCCCCGTCGACATCGAGCACGTCGACCAGATCATCGACCTGCGCCGCTACAAGGCCCAGATGGAGTCCAGCTTCCCGCAGGAGGCCGGCGCCATGCTGCGCAACATCGAGAACTCCGGCGACCCGTGGGGTGCCGGGGCGATGAAGCGGTTGGAGTGGGCACAGGGCATGGAGATCCCCGTCCTCGGCCAGGACGTCGAGTCCATCGCCGAGGTCGACTACCTGTTCTGGGTCGGCTGCGCCGGCGCGTTCGAGGACCGGGCCAAGAAGACCACCGTGTCCACCGCACAGCTGCTGCAGGCGGCCGGCGTGTCCTTCGCCGTCCTCGGTGAGGGCGAGGCGTGCACCGGTGACCCGGCCCGCCGCCTGGGCATGGAGTACCTGTTCCAGATGATGGCCGACATGAACGTCGAGACGTTCAAGGAGGCCGGCGCGGACCTGGGTTCACCGGAGCAGAAGGGCACGCGGATCATCACCGCCTGCCCCCACTGCCTGAACACGCTGAAGAACGAGTACCCCGACTTCGGCGCCCACTTCGAGGTCATCCACCACTCCGAGATCCTCGCCCAGCTGATCGTGGACGGGAAGCTGTCGCCGCAGCGGTCCTCCGAGGGCCAGCGGGTCACCTTCCACGACCCCTGCTACCTGGGTCGCCACAATGAGATCTACGACGAGCCGCGGTCGCTGCTGTCGTCGGTGGAGGGCATGGAAACCATCGAGATGCAGCGGTCCCGGAACCAGGGCTTCTGCTGCGGTGCCGGTGGTGCCAAGTTCTTCATGGAGGAGGTCGGCGAACGCGTCAACCTCAACCGCATCGACGAGGCGATCGAGACCCTGCAGGGCGCCGGCCCGTCGACCAACGGCACCGCCGACGTCGTCGCCGTGGCGTGCCCGTTCTGCAAGAACATGCTCGACGACGGCACCAACGACCGGGTCTCCGACGGCTCGATCGCCGAGGGGTCGGTCCAGGTGCTCGACGTCTCGCAGGTGCTCGCGATGAACTTCCTGCCCGACGCCGACCCGGGGGACGGAGCGGACGAGGCGGCAGGCGCCCCGGAGCCCGAACCCGCCCACTGACGTGCGGCGCCTCCTCCTGGTCCTGCTGCTGGTCGCCGCCACCGCGTGTGGCGGCGACGGCCGGGAGGTCGCGATCGCCGACGACCCCGCCGACGACCCCGCAAACGGCACGCCGCTGCAGCAGGACACGGTGGAGGAGGGCAGCGCCGCAGCGGACGGGGACGCCGCCCAGGACGACAAGAGCGGGCCACGTGGCGGCGACCTCTCCGTCAGCGACGACAAGGAGGTCCCGGCGCTCGTCCTGCCGGGCGGCGAGGTCGTGGAGACGGTCGAGTCCTCCGGGGGCCGGCTGTGCGACGAGGTGCCCACCCAGGGCGTGCGCGACATCCTCGGGGCCGACGCCGGGGTGCAGGACATCACCCCCGACTCGTGCACCTGGACCGTGGTCGACGGCAGCGACATCACCGTTGCGACCATCACGCGCACCGAGCTCGCCGCCGCGTTCCCCCTGATCGACGTGGTCGGCCCGCAGGCCGAGGCGCTGGACGCCGACGGCGTCGCCGACCCCATGCCGGGGCTCGGTGACGAGGCGTACCTGCTGGACGGCGAGATCGGCGTCTACGTCCACGCCCTGCAGGGGACCACCTACTGGATCGTCTACGTCGACGGCCCGCTGAACGCCATGGCTGCCGCCGAGTCCCTGACCCGCCTCGCCCTCGGTGGCTGATCGCCTGCACCTGCCCCGCCTGCTGCGGGTCACGGCCGTGTCGGTGGTCCTCACCATCGTCGCGGCGGTCGGGATCGTCCGGCTGGTCGGCCCGCCGTCGACGGCGTCGGTCACGCCGCTGCTGCCCGACCGCATCGAGGTGGGCGAACGTGCCCGGGGGACCTACCGGGTCGGCGAGCACACCGTCCTCATCGCCGCGGACGGCATCACGATCAGCCACCCCGCGTCCCCCCGGGCGGTCTGGGCGTCACCCCGCGGACGGGCGTTCCTCGTCGCGGCGACCGGCACCGTCGACACCCCGGAACCACGGGGCATGCTGCGGCTGTCCGAGCACATCGAGGAGGTCTTCGGCGAGCAGACCGTCGAGGGGGCCGACGTCGACACGACCGGCCGCTTGGTGATCACCGGCCTGCTCGGCAACGAGGAGAGCGACGAGCGGCTGGAGTACCAGGTCTTCGTGGCCACGTCCGGCAGACGCACCGGCGGGCTGGACATCGACGTCGCCGTGCTCGAGGAGGTCGACCGCCTGTCGCTGGTCTCTGAGCTGGACCCCGGCGAGCTGGTCCACGGGCTGGGCGCACAGTTCTCCGACTTCGACCTGCGTGGCCGCGCCTACCCGCTGATCCCCCGGGCACAGGGGGTCGGTCGCGGGGCCCAGCCGCTGTCGCTGCTGGTCGACCTCGTCCTCGGAGCCGCGGGGGCCGCCGACACCACCGGCGCGCCGCTGCCGCACGTGGTCACCTCCGCCCCCCGATCGATGTGGGTCCACGGCCCCGACGTGGTCGTCGCCGACCTGCGACAGGACGATCGCCTGGCCATGACCGTCTGGGGCGAGGAGATGCAGGTCTCCATGGCCGTCGGGGCCACCCCGGCGGCGCACGTGGCCGCCCACGCCGCCGCCGAGGGGGTGCCCCGCCGCGTGCCCGAGTGGGTCGGGACGGGGCTGGTCCTCGGCGTGTCGGACGGCGCCACGGAGGTTCGGGAACGCCTCGCCCTGCTGCGCGAGGCCGACGTCGACGTCACCGCGGTGTGGCTCAGCGACTGGGCAGGTCTGCGCCCCGTCCCGTTCGGCGACGGGCCGGGGCTGGCCGCGACCGTGGACGAGACCCGGTATCCCGACCTGGCCGGGCTCGTCGACGACCTCGCCGAGGACGACATCCGTGTGCTGACGACCGCGAGCCCGATGGTGTCCCCCGACGCCGCCCACGACGGTGCCCGCGACCTCTGGGAGGAGGCCGTCGAGGCGGGATGGCTGGTGCTCGACGAGGAGGGCGAACCCTACGTCGTGGAGGTCTCCGGGGTGCGGGTCGGGTGGGTCGACCTGTTCGACCCCGACGCGCAGTCCTGGTACGCCCGGGTGCTGGCCGAGGAGGCGCTGGGGTCAGGCGCTGCCGGGCTGGTCGCGCTGGACGGCGAGGGGCCACCGCTGGACGCCGTCACGGCCGCCGGCCCCGTGGAGGACCTGCGCCGGGCCTACCCCACCCGCTGGGCGGCGACGACCCGGCGGGCGCTGGAGCTGGCCGGGCTGGGCCAGGACGGCCTCACCGTGCACACCGCCGTGGGCCCGGGGACCGCCGGAGAGGCGGGGCTGCTGCGGGCCGGCGACCAGCTGGTGGACTTCTCCCACACCGACGGGCTCGCCAGCGGACTCGACGGCCTGCTGGCGGGAGGCGTGAGCGGCCTGACGCGGTCCCACGTCGACATCGGCGCCAGTACCACTGTGGCGCTGCCGGGCCCCCTGCCCGACCTGCTGCGCTCCGAGGAGCTGATCGTCCGCTCCGCCGAGCTGTCGGCGTTCACCTCGATGATGCGGTCGGCACCGGGAACCCGACCCGACCTGGGGGCCTCGATCACCGACGACGGGGTCCTCGACCACCTCGCCGGACTGGTCGGCCTCTTCGCGGCGCTGGCCGACGAACGCGGGCGGCTGGACCGTGGGTTCGACAGCCGCGCGCTGCCCCTCGTCCGCCATCCCGTGCTGGTGGTCCCCGAGCAGCCCGAGGTCGCCTACCAGCCGGAGGTCTTCTTCTTGGGTGAGGACCTCTTCGTCGCGCCCGTGCTGGAGGAGGGCGCCACCGACCGGCGGGTCACCCTGCCGATCGGGGTCTGGGTCGACATCTGGACCGGCGAGGAGGTCGAGGTGTCCCGCACCACCGTCGAGGAGGAGACCGTCGCGGCGCCCCTGGGCCGCCCGCCGGCCTGGGCCCGGGCGGGCTCGGCGGTCGCCGACGACCTGGACCGCTGGCGTCAGGATCGCTGACGCCGGCGACTGGTGCTACTGGTCCAGCACCTGGCGGCCCGTCACGTACATCCCGCGGTGACCGCAGGTGCAGTGGAAGCGCACCTCGATGCCGTCGGGCGTGTTGTGGACGGCATCGATACCGGACGGCCAGATGAGGGTCCGGCCGCCGTGGGTGGGGCAGTCAACGGTGAACATCGCAACCTCCTTGGCTGATCGGCTGACGAAACGACGGTGAGTCGTCCTCAACGCCATAGAATAGCAGGCACACCTCGTACAGCCATCGAATGTGTGGGTCTGAGTGGACGAACGCCTTCTTGACGAAACCAATCGCCAACTTCTGGCTGCGCTTCAACGGGACGGTCGCGCCAGCTATCGCGAGCTGGGCGACCTCGTCGGCCTGAGCCCGCCCGCGGTCGCCGACCGAGTCAAGCGGCTGGAGGAAGCAGGCGTCATCGTCGGGTACCGGGCGGTGATCGACCTGGAGAAGGTGGGGCGGCCGCTGATGGCCACGGTCCGCGTGGGGCCGACCACGAAGGAGGAGTGCAACCGCCTCGAGGCGTGGGCGGCCGACCAACCGTCGGTCCTGCGCTGCTGGCGGGTGACCGGCGAGGACTGCTACCACATGGTCGTCGCGGTCAGCGGCCCGACCGAGCTGCACCACCTGCTGGACGGCGTGATGGAGTACGGCCCGTCCAACACCTCCCTGGTGCTGAGCCAGCCGTTCGACCACGCCATCGTCGAGCCCTACCTCCCCGCGGGCACCGACGCCTGATCCGCTTCGGCGCGACGGCCCGAACGCCCCGGGCGGGTCAGTCGAGGCGGGTGCGGTCCAGGAACGCGCGCAGGGCGTCGACGAACTCGGGCTCCCGCTCGCGGTGCGGCCAGTGGCCGGCGCCGTCCAGGATCAGCACGTCGACCGGTCCGGTGAAGGCCGACCGGCTGTGCTCGAACGCCTCCGGGGGCACGAGGTCGCGCGTGCCGCCCACCACCAATGACGGCATGCCCAGCCGATGCGACAGGGCCCGGTCCGGCCGCGGGGACAGCGCCCGGTAGTAGGCCAGGGTGGCGTCGAGCACGTCCCGGTCGGCCATCGCCGCCTTGACGTTGGCCACGCAGGCGTCGCGATCCGGCCCCGACCAGCCGGGTGCCCACCGGCGGTAGAGGGTGTCGACCCCGCGGAGGTTCCCGAGCGCGAACACCTGCGCCGCCCCCGGAAGCCGCAGCGTGGCGAAGTGCCGGGCCTTCCACAGCAGCGCCGGGGTCGGCCGGAGGGTCCGGGGGTGCGGGATGGCCACGCCGACCAACCGGTCGACGCGGTCCGGGGACAGCGACGCCGTGCCGTAGGCCATGGACGCGCCCCAGTCGTGGCCGACGAGGGTGGCGCTGTCCAGCCCGAGGTCGTCAAGCAGCCCGATCACGTCCTCGGCCAGGGTGCGGGCGTCGTAGGGCCGGTCCGGCCGGATCGACGCGGCGGTGTACCCGCGGAGGTGCGGCACGACCACCCGGTGCCCGTCGGCCACGAGGGCGTTGGCGATCCCGTCCCACGTGGCCGCGGTGTCGGGGAAGCCGTGCAGCAGCACGACCGCGTCCCCCTCCCCCTCGTCGCGGTGGATCTCCATCGCCGGGATGCTGCTCGCCATCGTCGTCCCTCGTCGTCGTTCGTCGTGCGGGGCGGCTGCGGGCGCGGGGGCCCGGCCGTCGGCGGTCACCCTAACCGGCGTCCCGGCGCAGCAGGCCGTCCAGGGCTCGGCCGGTGAGCAGGCCGACGACCAGCCCCATCGCCCCCGCCGCGAGCACACCGACGATCCCGTGGGCCACGGGCGGCCAGGCGTTGGGCACGACCGACAGCGCCACGACCGGGATCATCACACCGACCAGCCATGCCCCGGCGCTGACCCCGACCCAGCGGCCCGACCGCGGGACGACCCGTCGCAGGACCCGCCACTGCAGGAACCCCATGGCCAGCAGCCCCGCGATCCAGACCGGCACCATCAGCACGAGGAGCAGGCCGACGGGTGCCCCCGGCGCACCGAGGAGCGCGCTGCCGCCCATCCCGGCCAGCCATGCCAGGCCGGCACCGAGGACCGTTGCGCCGATCCACCCCCGACCGTCCACCGCAGGGGCGTGCCGATGCAGCACCCAGGCGTTGGCGCTGCCGATGGCCAGCCCCTCCAGCAGCCCCGCTGCGGTCAGCCCGAGGACCAGCAACGGCTCCGCGGCGTCGAGGGCCACGAGCGTCGTGCCGGCCAGCACCGGCGGCAGGAACCCGACGAGCTCGGCCACGACGAACGCCCCAGTCCACTCGCGTCGCAGCGACCGCACCGGAGGCGCGGCCGTCGTCGAGGGGATCGCGGTGTCCACGACCGCAGCATCCGCTGGGATGCCCGGCCGCGGTCAGGGCGTCCGGCCCGTCCCCGTAGGGACGAAGGTCGGCCTACTCGTCGAAGTTGCGGTAGTACCGGCTGGCTGTCGGGCCGCGCTGGCCCTGGTACTTCGACCCGAGCTCGGCGTCGCCGTAGGCGTGCTCGGCCGCGCGGTCGAGCTGGAAGAACGCCAGCTGGCCGATCTTCATGCCCGGGTAGATGGCGATCGGCAGGTTGGCGACGTTGGACAGCTCGAGGGTCAGCCAGCCGGAGAAGCCGGCGTCGACGAACCCGGCGGTGGCGTGCACCAGCAGGCCGAGGCGGCCAAGCGAGCTCTTGCCCTCGATACGGGCGACCAGGTCCTTGGGGAGGGTGACCTTCTCCAGCGTCGACCCGAGCACGAACTCGCCCGGGTGCAGGATGAACGGCTGCTCGTCGGTGGCCTCGACGGGGTCGGTCAGGTCGGGCTGCTCGTCCCGCACGTCGATGTAGGGGTACAGGTGGTTGTTGAACACCCGGAACTCGCTGTCGACGCGCAGGTCGACGCTGGAGGGCTGTACCGCGTCGGGGCCGATCGGGTCGACGACGATGCGGCCCTCCTCCAGGGCGGCTCGGATGCTGATGTCGGACAGGATCACGGGGAGGTCCTCGGGTGGGTTGTGGTCTCGCGGGGAGTCTAGGAGATGTTCACGTGACGACCCGACGTGGTCGCTGTACGGTGGCCGGCTGCTTGGAGAACTGGAGTTCACGTGGACGACGACCGCACACGCATCGCGTTGCTGGGCGACGCCGAGGCCGATGTCCGGCTGCGGATGGCGCTCGAGCTGGGCCAGGCACGGGTCGTGGACGCAGCGGGCCCGCTGGTGGCGCGCTTCGGCGTCGAGCCCGACTTCGGGGTGCGCGAGACCCTGACCTGGGCGGTGCTGCGCATGCGGGACACGGCGATGCCGATGGTTCGCCACGCCCTCGACGACCCGCGGTGGATCGCCCGACTCCAGGCGACGCACACCCTGAGCAAGCTCGGCGACCCGGCCGACGGGACCCGGCTGCTGCCGCTCGTCGCCGACCCGGTGGCCTCCGTCGCGTCGCGGGCGTGGTGGGCGGTCGCACAGTGCGGCGATCCCGAGGTCGTCCCGGCGCTGGTCGCCCAGCTCGGCCGGGGGTCCGCCGAGGACCGCAACAGCCTGTACGTCGCGTTGGGACACTTCGGCGCGGACGCGGTGCCGGAGGTGGTCGGGGCGCTGCGCCACGGGGCGACCGCGACCGTTCGTCGCCACGCCGCGGATGTGCTCGGGGGCCTCGGGTCACCCCTCGCCGAGCCGGCGGCCGTCGCCCTCGTGGAGGCGCTGTCCGACGACGACGGCGACGTACGGGTGGGAGGGCTGAGTGCCCTGGGGTACTTGCGTTCACCCGCGGTGTGGGCGGTGATCGAGGACACGGTGGCCCATTCCGACCCCCGGCTGCGGCTGCTTGCCGGCCGGCTCCTCGAACGACGACCCAGCGCCGTGGTGGTCCGCCGTGGTGTTGCGTCGGGGGAGATCCCCTCGACCCTGGCGGACCTCGACGACCCCGAGGCGCGGCTCGGTCCGCCGCCGATGTCGTGGCCGGAACCCGACCCGTCGCTGGTGACCCTCGAGGGCGGCCCGTGGAAGTCCGGCTTGGTGGTACCGCTGGCCCGCCAGGTCGAGGTCGGCCGACCGCGGTGGCTCGCACGCGGGGACGTCCCCGCGGAGGTGCTCGACGCGGTCGGGGCTGCGGCCCTGGAGCAGGCCCTCGCCGATGGCCTTCCCGAGGGTGTGGCCGGGCGTGTCGCGGCCGGGGCGGTCGAGCAGTTCGTTCACGAGACCGTCCTGCTGGAGCAGTGCAGCGTCGTCGAGCCCGGCCGCCTCGTGAAGGACCTCCTCGTCGGCACCGAGGTGCATGTTGTCGACTTCGCCGGCAGGGAGGTCGGCCGAGCGACGGTCTAACGTGGTGGTCCCGCCGCCCGCCACCATCTGGATCCGCAGTTGCTCGATGCCATCGGGGTCGCCTTCGCGACCGTCTTCCTCGCCGAGCTGGGGGACAAGTCCCAGCTGCTCGCCCTGTCCTTGTCCGCCCGGTACCGCCGGTCGGTCCTGCTGCTGGCTGTCCTGACGGCCAGCGCGGTCACCATGGCCGTGTCGGTCACGGTCGGCAACCTCGTCGGCCAGCTGCTGCCGACCCGTGCGATCACCGCCGCGGCGGCGATCCTGTTCGTCGCCTTCGGCGTGCTGACCCTGCGGGGCGGCGAGGAAGAAGGAGCGGAAGGGGAGGAGGAGGCGGGGGACGCGTCCTCGTCGGGGTTCGTCGGGATCGTGGCGGCGCTGTCGTTGGCGGAGTTCGGCGACAAGACGATGGTGGCCACGTTCGCCCTGGCGGCGGCGAGCTCGGCGGTCGGGACGTGGATCGGCGCGACCGCCGGCATGGCCCTTGCGGGCGCCATCGGCGTCGTGATCGGCGGGGCCCTGTGGACCCGCCTGTCACCCCGGACGGTCCGGCTCGTGTCCGGCGGCCTGTTCCTGGTGGTCGGGGTCGTGCTGCTGGTCGACGCGCTGACCGGCTGATCACGGTCCTGCGTGGGTGGGCTGTGGGCCACCCCGAGGCGGGGTCAGCGTCGGGGTTGGCGCACCACCCGCAGGCCTGCCGCGCCAGCGAGCAGCAGAGCACCGCCGATGGTGAGGTTGGGTGAGGTGGGCCCGGTCGCGGGCAGCCGCTGACCGGTCGATCCGCCCGTCGAGCCACCGCTGCTGCCGGTCGTCGAGCCGCCCGTCCCGGTCTGGCTCGTGGGGGTCGGCGTGGGCGTCGGGGTGGTCGTGGGGGTCGGCCCGGGCGTCGGGGCCGGACCGGTCGCGCTGAACGGGTTGGCGATCAGCAGCTCGTTGTTGCGGTCGTTGAACTCACCCGGCCCGGTCCCCGCGAAACCACCCTGCGGGTCGTTGCCCATCAGCTCGCGGGCCAGGACCACCGTCGGGTCGCTGTCGTCGTGGTCGATCATCGTGGTGAAGATCGACAGGGTTCCGTCGGCGTTGTCGACGACCTCGATCACGCGGGCCTGCGCCGGCCAGTCGATGTGGGCGGCCGTGCCGACGTCCCAGAACGCGCCGCTCCCCTCGCCCCGGAACCCGACGGTGTTGGAGTGGGTGTGGCCGTTCACCCACAGGATCAGGCTCGGATGGGCGGTGCAGACCGCCTCGACGTCGTCGGCGAGGTGGCGCGGAAGGTCACCACCCTGGGGGTCGGCCGGATCCGGCGTGACGATCGGGTTGGTCAACGACCGCAGCCCGTGGTGGCTGAACACGACGGCCAGCCGCTGGGCGTCGTCGCAGGCCTGCAGCTCGGCGTCCAGCCAGGCCAGCTGCACGTCGCCGACGGACCCCTCGGCGAACCCGCCGGGGTTGACGGTGTCGAGGACGATGAACCGCAGCGGCCCGACGTCGGCGGCGTAGTACACGATGCCGTTGTCGACGTTGGCCCGGGTGAACCCGTGGCCCGCCGGCAGGCCCGGTGACTCGAGGTGCTTGCGGGCGTACTCGGCCCGGTCGATGATCCGCCGCTCGGGATCGGCGGTGACCGCCGCGACCGGTGCACCGACGGGTGCGATGGGCACCTCGCCGTCGCCCAGCAGGCACGGGTTGAACGGACCGGGACTCATCACCTTGGCCGGTCCGGTGGCGATGCCCTCCAGGACCGGGTTGGTCGGGGCGTTGCCCTGCAGCAGTCCGTCGTGGTTGCCGTAGGCGGAGTACCAGGGCAGGCCGATGCCGGGGGCGGTGAAGCTGGCCAGGGCGTCGGTCAGGAAGCCGGGGGCGTCGGGAAAGCCGTAGGTGGTCTTGTAGCGGTCCTGGATGGCGGGGTCGGGATGCCAGTACTGCAGGTCACCGCTGGCCTGGACGCCCTCGTAGACAGCGGGGTCACCGGAGTTGGGCGTGACCGTGCCGCCGTCCATGACGGCCAGGAAGACATCGGCCTCGTTGGCCTGCTGGTTGTCGATGTTGTCGCCGGTGCAGACCGCGGCGGCGATCGGCGCGCCGGTGACGGGTGAGCTGGCCATCTCGCGGACCCGTCGGATCATGGCATCGGCGATCCGTGCCGATGCGGCCTCCTGGGGGCGGTGGGCGGACTCGAACGGCGGTGGGCAGGCGGTGTTGACGAACCGGTCGGTGAACTCCACCCGGGCGGGTGACTGCACGTCGATGATGTGCTGGTCGGTGAGGTGCACGAAGCAGAGCAGGCTGCGTCGTCGCTGGTCGCGGTCGGCCCGGGGGGTGGCCAGCTCGTCACGGACGAGGTGGGGTTCGCCGTCGCCGAGGGCGACCGGTGCGTAGCCCAGGTCGTTGGGGGTGCCCTGCCGGAGGGTGCGCGCCAGCGTCGTCAGACGGGCCGCGGCGACCGCGGCCTCGCCATCGGCCTGCAGCAGCTCGGCGGCGACCACCTCCCGGGGCAGGCCGGTGGCTGCGGCCACGCTCGCGACAAGGGAGAGGAACTGCCTGCGGGTGACTGCCACGACACGCTGCCTGTTCGTCCGGGGGGCTCGGGTGACCGGATGGTGAACGGCAGGGTAACCCAGCGGTGCGAGGGGACGGCCGACCCGACAGGAGACCGGCCGTGCCGGTCAGGTGAGCGCGCCGAGAGGCCAGACCGGCCGGTCGGTTGCCGCCCGGATCGCCTCGATGTCGGTGCGGTGGGTGAGGATCATCGCGGTGGACGGGCCGCCGGAGTCCTGCGGGGGCACGGGCCACTCGGGGATCCGACAGGTGGCGTCGACACCGGCGGCCAGGTCGTCGGCCTCGGCCCGGGGGCCACGCGAGCCGATCGGCAGCGCCTCGACGACGCCGGGCACGACCAGCACGTCACGGACGACCCCGGGGTGCAGGATCTCGGCGTCGGTGTGGTCGAAGCGGTGGGCCGGTGCGGACTTGGGACGCCCGACCAGGGCCAGCCGGTCGCCCGGCCGGCTGGTGCCGACCCGCAGCATGTCCAGCGACGCCCGGCCGATGACGGTGACGCCGACGCCGGTTGCGACAGTCGGCACGTTGTCCTCGGTGCTGCCCGTCAGCGCGTCCGGCCCGAGCCCGACCATGGCGATCTCGTCCACGACGCCAGCGATGATGTCGCGCCCGGTCGGGTCCATCTCCACCGCCAGCGTGTCGCTGACCGCGACCGGGACCGCGCCCGCGGCCAGCAGCTCGAGCAGCGGGACCCGGGCAGCCGTCCGACCCAGCGAGTAGCCGCCGATGGGGACGACGTCGTGGGGCTTGGGGCCGATGCCCCCGTCGGAGTCGCAGGCGATGACCAGGACCTCGGTCCCGTCGGTCCGCAGGTACAGCAGGTCGCGATGGCGGATCGGTGCCCACGGGGTGGCGGCGGACAGCCGGTCGGTCAGGACGCTCACGAGGTTGCCTCCGGGGTCGTCGTCGGGGCCGGGCTGCCCTGCCGCCGGCTGGTGCGGATGCTGTGCACGGTGATGGCGAGGAACGTCGCAAGGTACGGCAGCATCAACAGGGCCTGTGACGGGACGTCGGTGCGCTGCAGGACGTTGCCGAGGGCGTCGGCGATGCCGAACACGAGCGTCGCGACGACGGTCAGGCCGGGGCGGGCGCCGGCGAACAGGACGGCAGCCAGCGCGATGAACCCTCGCCCGGCGGTCATGTCGCGGGTGAACGAGCTGAGGTAGCCGATGGACAGGTTGGCGCCGCCCAGCCCGGCGAGGGCCCCGGCGACGACGAGGGTGCCGTACTGGACCCGGCGGGTGTCGATCCCGACGGCGGCCGCGGTCTCCGGTGACGCCCCGACGGCACGCAGGTGCACCCCGGTGCGGGTACGCCGCAGCACCACGGCGACGGCGAGGACCGACAGCCAGCCGACGTACACGAGGACGTTGTGGCCCGACACCGCCTCGCCCAGGACCGGGACCGATGCGACGATGGGCAGGTCGATGCGGGGCAACGTCACGAGGGACGAGTCGACGATCGAGCCGCGGGTCCCGTACAGCTCGCTCATCGCGAACAGGGTGCTGCCGCCGACGAGGGTGTTGATCGCGAAGCCGGCGACGATGATGTCGGCGTGCAGGTCGACGGCCACCCAGGCCAGCAGCGCACCGGCGACCGCGGCGGCCAGGACGGCGGCGCCGAGGCCGACCCACGGGCTGCCGGTCGCCAGCGTCGTGACGACGGCGACGAACGCGCCCGTCAGCATCATCCCCTCCACCCCGATGTTGGGGACGCCGGCGCGTTCGGTGAGGACCCCACCCATCGCGGCCAGCAGGATCGGCGAGGCGGCCCGGAGGACGGCGAAGGCGAACCCGGCGTCGAGGACGAGGTCGAGCACGCTCACCCCTCCACCTCCCGGGCCGGGCGGGTCCGTGTGCGGGCCAGGACGGTGACGGTGACGAACAGGAACAGCGTGCCCTGCACGATGGTGACGACCTCGCGCGGCACGTCGGTGACGGTCTCCATGACCGCTGCTCCCGACGTCAGGTAGGCGTAGAACAGCGCGGCGATCGGGATGACCAGCGGCCGGTTGCCGGCCAGCAACGCGATCAGGATCCCCACGAACCCGTAGCCGGTGGAGAACCCGTCGATCAGTCGTCCCTGCTCCCCCATGACCACCGCGATGCCGCCGAGGCCGGCCATGGCACCACCGAGCGCCATCGAGGCGGTGATGGCCCGCTGCGGTGACCGGCCGCCGTAGCGCAGGAAGGCGGGGTTGTCCCCGGCGATGCGCATGTCGTAGCCGAGGGTGGTGCGAGTCAGCAGCCAGTGTCCGGCGATGCACACGAGGATGCCGATGACCAGCCCCAGGTGGGCGCTTGACGGCGGGAGGAACCGGGGCAGCCGGGCGCTGTCGGGCAGGAACGCCGTCTGGGGGAACCCGAGGCCGCCGGGGTCCAGCAGCGGGCCGCTGACCACCCACGACACGAGCAGCACGGCGACGAAGTTGAGCATCAGCGTCGTGACGATCTCGTTGGTCGCCCACCGCGCCCGCAGGATCCCGGGGACGAAGCCCCACAGGCCGCCGGCCACCGCGGCGGCCAGGAGGGCCGCGACGATCAGCGCGGGACCGGGCAGCGACACGGTCAGCGCGACGGCGGTGCCCGCCAGGGTGCCCAGGTACAGCTGTCCCTCTGCGCCGATGTTGAACACCCCCGCGCGGAACCCGAGGGCCACGGCGAGGCCGGTGAAGGTGTAGGGGACCGCTCGCGCCAGCATGGTGCCGATCTGGAAGGTGCCGTCGAAGGGGCCCAGGAGGAAGGCGCGGACCGAGGCGGCGGGCTGGTCGGAGACCAGGACGATCAGCACGACCCCGAGGGCCATCGCACCGGCGGCGACCGCGACGGTCGAGGCGGTTCGGGGTGGCGCCGTCGCACCCGGCTGGGCGCTCATGCGGAGACCTCGCCGGCCATGGCGCGGCCGAGCGTTTCGTCGTCGACGGTGTCGGGGTCGTCGTAGCGGGCGGTCACCCGACCGCCCTGCAGGACGACGAGGCGGTCGGCCAGGCTGCGCAGCTCCGACAGCTCGGTGGAGACCAGCAGGATGGCCGCGCCGTCGTCACGGCGGCGGCGGAGCTCGTCGTGGATGCGCTCGATGGCGCCGATGTCGACCCCGCGGGTCGGTTGTGCGGCGACGAGCAGCCGGGGGTCGCCGTGCAGCTCGCGGGCGATGACGACCTTCTGGGCGTTGCCGCCGGAGAGGCTGGCGACGGGGGTGTCGGGGGTGCCGCCGCGGATGTCGTGAATGGTGATGGCGTCCTCGGCGTGCTGGCGTACGGCCCGACGGTCGAGGACCCCGTGGCGGGCGACGTCGCCAAGCCGGCTGACGACCAGGTTGTCGGCGATGCTGCTGGCCGCGGCGGTGCCGCGATCGGTGCGGTCGGCGGCGATGTGGCCGACGCCGAGGCGCCGCACGGCAGCAGGGTCATTCGGCAGGTCGATGCCACCGATGCGGGTCCGGCCGGCCGTCGGGGTGCGGAGACCGGTGACGACGTCGACCAGCTCGTCCTGGCCGTTGCCGTCGATGCCGGCGATGCCGACGACCTCGCCGGCGTGCACCGACAGCGTCACGTGGTCGAGCAGCGTCCGGCCGTCGTGGTGGACCGTGACCCCCTCCACCGCCAGCACCTCCTCCCCCGGGGTGTGAGGGGTTCGCGTGCCGGTCAGCACGACGTCGCGGCCCACCATCAGCCGGGCGAGGGCGGCCTCGTCGACGTCGGCGACAGCGCGAGAGCCCACGGTCCGGCCGTCGCGCATCACGGTGACGGCGTCGGCGTGGTCGAGCACCTCGCGCAGCTTGTGGGTGATGAACACGACGGTGCGGCCCTCGTCGGCCAGGCGGCGCAGCGCGGTGAACAGCCCGTCGACCTCCTGTGGGGTCAGCACGGCGGAGGGTTCGTCGAGGACGATCAGCCGTGCGCCCTGGTCGAGCACGCGGAGGATCTCCACGCGTTGCTTCTGCCCGACCGACAGCTCGCCGACCGGCCGGTCCGGGTCGATGTCGGTGCCCAGGTCGACGGCCAGCGTCGCGACGCGTCGGCGGGCGGCGTCACGGTCGACGAAGGGCCCGCGGCGTGGTTCGCGGCCGAGGGTGACGTTCTCGGCGACGGTCAGCTCGTCGACCAGCCGGAAGTGCTGGTGGACCATCCCGACGCCGGCGGCGATGGCCTGGCGGGCGTCCCGGGGGGTGAAGGGACGGCCGTGCAGGACCATGTCGCCGGCGTCGGGGGTCTCCAGGCCGTGGACGACCCGCATCAGGGTCGACTTGCCTGCGCCGTTCTCCCCCATGACGGCGTGGATGTGCCCGGCGGTGACGATCAGGTCGACGCGATCGTTGGCGACGGTGCCGTCGGGATAGGTCTTGCTGACCCCCCGCACCTGCAGCGCGGGGGGTGTGGTCGAGTCGGTCGTGGGGGTCACTGACCGAGGATCGACTCGACGGTGATCTCGCCGGCGAGCAGCTCCTGGGTGATCTCCTCGATGCGCTCGCGGATGTCGGCGGGGACGTGGTCCTCGTAGAGCTCGTCGGTGGCCAGGCCCACGCCGCCGTTGGCCAGGCCGTAGACCTCGGTGGTGCCGAACGCCAGGTCCCCGGCGGCGAAGTCACCGATCGCGGCGGCCAGGGAGACGTCGACGTTCTTCATCATCGAGGACAGGATCGTGCCCGGTGCGATGCCGTTCTGGTTGGTGTCCACGCCGATGGCGTAGGTGCCGGCGTCGGTGGCGGCCTGGAAGACGCCGGCGCCCGTGCCGCCGGCCACCTGGTAGATGACGTCGGCGCCCTGGGCGATCTGGGTGGAGGCGAGCTCGAGGCCGCGGGCGGGGTCACCGAAGTCGCCGGCGTAGGCGCTGAGCACCTCGACGGAGCTGTCGACGTACTGGGCGCCCTGGGTGAAGCCGTTGAGGAAGTCGTTGATGACCGGCAGGTCGAGGCCGCCGATGAACCCGATGGTCGCGTCGGGGTTGGTGCCCTCGATCTCGGCCGACGTGGTCGTGAGGGCCGCGAGTGCACCCGCGAGGAACGACCCCTCGTGCTGGGCGTAGGTGATGGAGTGGATGTTGGGGGCGTCGAGGGCGGCGTCGTAGAAGACGAACTGCTGGTCGGGGAACTCCTCGGCGATGGGGCCGAGGATCTCCGCCATCGGCTGGGTGCCGGTGATGACGAGGTCGTGGTCGCCGGAGGCGACGGCCGAGCGGAGGGCAGGCTCCCACCCGGCGGCGTCCAGGCCCGCCTCGATGACCCGGACCTCGACCCCGTGCTCCTCCTCGGCCATCGCGGCACCGCGGGCGGCGGAGTCGAAGAAGGCCTCGTCGCCGAGCTCGCCGTTCAGCACGATGGCGACGCTGATGTCGCCGGCGTCGTCCGCGGTGGCCTGCGGGTCATCGGTGTCGGGCGTGTCGGGAGTGTCGGCCGTGTCCTGCGTGTCGGCGGTGTCGGGCGTGTCCGGGGCGTCGGCGGTGTCGGTCGTGTCGGTGGGCTCGCTGGCGCCGCAGGCGGCCAGCACCAAGGCGAGGACGAGCAGCAGGGCAGCGTGGAGGCGGGTCGGGCGTGTCGGGCTGGTCGTGGTCTGGCCGTTCATGGCATGGACTTCTTTCGGCTCGGGATGGCGGGTGGCGCGGGATGGCGTCGTTGGTGGACGGGCCGTCGGGTCACGACGTCGAGGTGGCGGTTCGGTGCGATGCCAGGCCCAGGGCGAGGTCGCGGAGGGGGGAGAGGTCGTTGGCGGACTCGAGGGTCGCGACGAGCTCGTCGGGGATGGCGTCGAAGCCGCCCGCCGCGCCGGCGATGCCGGTCGCCATCGCGCCGATCGTGTCGGTGTCCCCGCCGAGGTTGGCGCACAGGACGGCGGTGCGGACCGGGTCGCCGCCGCCCATCAGCGCGATCGCGACGGCGGTGGGGACGGCCTCGGTCGTCGCCACCCCGGCGCCGATGACGTCGTAGAGCTCCTGCAGGACGGCATCGTCGTCGGAGTCCGAGGCGACGATGGACAGCGCCATCGACAGCCGGCGGCGCAGCGACGCGCCGGGCGCGGGGTTGCCGTGGTTGGCGGCCCGGTCGAGGATCCGGTCGGCCGCCCTGACGGCGTCGCGCACCGAGCCGGTGTCGATCGCGGTGCTGACGGCGGCGGCGATCATGGCCGCGCCGCCGATGGCGATGTCGGTGTAGTGCGACGGGCGGCAGCACTCCACGACCTGGTCGACGAGGTCGTCGAGGTCGTCGGAGGGCACGAGCACGCCGACGGGCACGATGCGCATGGCCGCCCCGTTGGTGTCACCGCGGACGCCGGCTTCCTCGAGGGGTGCGCCGGAGCGGAGCAGGCCGATGGCCCGTTCGCTGCTCGGGCCGAGGAAGTTGCCGCCCGTGGCACCGACGCGGTCGGCCCAGGCGACGAGGTGCTCGGCCACGACCTCGCCCCGCGCCCGTCCGCCGCCGGCCAGGATGGCGCCGGCCAGCATCATCGTCTGCTGCGTGTCGTCGGTGACCTGCCCGGCGACGAAGCCGTCGACGACGAAGTGGCCGTCGGGGCCGGGGAGGAAGCGGTCGATCCAACCGAAGTGGTCGAGGATCCGACGGCGGGGCCACAGCTCACCGGGCATGCCCATCGCGTCGCCGAGGGCGACGCCGTAGAGGGCGCCGAGGGCCCGGTCGGCGGTGGTGCCGGGAATGGCGGCGAGGTCGGTGGGGGCGGGTGGCATGGTCATCCGTTCGTGGTCGGCGTGGGGTGTGCGAGGGCGGAGGCGGTCACGTCGGCGCCGGTGCGGACGGTCTCGAAGGCGAACAAATCGCCGCGCAGGACGCTCTTGACGTACTCCACCGGGCGACCGGCGTCGTCGGTTGTCGTGCGCTCCAGCAGGAAGGCGGGGTCGCCGGGCTGGGAGTGCAGGTGGGTGGCCTCGTACTCGTCGAGGGTGATCACGGTCAGGCGTTCGGTGGCCCGGTCGAGGGTCAGACCGCAGTCCTGCTGGAGGACGTCGTTGAGGGATCGCGTGGCGAGGTCGGCGGTCAGCAGCGGCTGGGTGAGGTGGCGTGGCAGCCAGGAGGTCTCGAGGCTGAGGGGGACGCCGTCGGCCTTGCGCAGGCGGCGGAGGCGGATCGCGGTGTCGGCTCCGGGGTCGAGGTTCAGGCGGCGGCGGATGCTGGTGCGCGGGCTCTCGGTGGTCACGTCGAGGACGGTGACGGCGCTGTGTCGTCCCTGTGCGCGGAGCTCGGAGGAGGCGCTGCGGAGATCGGTGAGGGTGCCCGTGACCTTCGGCGGGGTGACGAACGTCCCGTTCCCGCGTCGCCGCTCCAGCCGGCCCTGCCGGACCAAGCGGTCCACGGCCTGGCGGACCGTCATGCGGCTGATCCCGAGCTGCTCGGCGAAGTCGCGTTCGGAGGGCAGGCGGCTGCCGGGCGCGAGGTCGCCGTCGGCGATGCGTTCGCTCAGCCACTCCTGCAGCTGGTAGTAGATCGGAACTGGCCCGTCGACGTCGATGGCGCAGTCGGCGAAGAACGGGAGCGGGCGGTCAGTCACGACTAGAAGGCTAGTGGGCTAGACCAATCCTGTGCAAGCCTTCCCGATTGAACCCCCACCGCGCCTCGGCTAGGATCCCGGTCTCTCGCGGGTGTAGTTCAATGGCAGAACATCAGCTTCCCAAGCTGAATACGGGGGTTCGATTCCCCTCACCCGCTCCATACAAAACCGCAGGTGAGAGGGCATTTGGCTCCTCCCGGTGCGGGCGGCGGAGGGGCCATTCGCTCCCAGTTCGCTCCCAGCTGTTCTGGCACGTGTCGTGCATCAGGCGTTCCTTTCCGTCATCGGGGTGGCTGTCGAGGTGGTCCTGCCGTCCCTGACGAGGGCCCGCAGCTGGGTCGCCGCGTCGGCCTGCATGCCGGGCAGGACGTGGGCGTAGGTGTCGAGCGTGAAGGCGACCGAGGAGTGGCCGAGGCGCTCGCTCACGACCTTCGGGTTGACGCGGGATTGCAGGAGCAGCGACGCGTGTGTGTGCCTCAAATCGTGAAACCGCACGATCGGCACGTCGACGGACCGGACGGCGCGACGGAACGCAATGCTGATCGCGGGCGGGCTGAGCCAGCCGTCGCCGGCGGTGCCGGGGAACACCAGGTCCAGCGGGTTGTGGAGGGGTCGGGTGTCGGCGCGGTGCTGGACGAGCAGCTGGACGGTGTCGGGGTCCAGCTCGATCGTGCGGGCCGAAGTGGCGCTCTTGAGCTCGTGGCTGCGAACGTAGGTGCCGTCGGGCTCGGTGACCATGCTGGCGCGGACGTGGATGCGGCCGGTGTCCAGGCGCACCTCGTTCCACGCGAGGGCGAGCAGCTCGGAGCGGCGCATGCCGGTGAAGGCGGCGAGGCTCCAGAGGACGTGGTGGGGCTGACCTTCGGTGGCGGCGAGGAAGGTGCCCAGCTGCTCGGGCGTCCAGATCTTCATCGACCGGCGGCGGGACGCGCGCTCGTTGGCGGCGGGCGGTGGGTCAGCGAGGGCCGTGGGGTTGTGGGGCAGGTGGCCCCAGCGCATCGCGTCGTTGAACGCCTTGCGGAGGATCCGGTGCAGGCTGCGGACCGACGTGACCGACAGTCCCCCGCCGTCGCGCTGGTTCCCGTCGATCAGGAGGTGGTTGTAGAGCTCGGTCAGGTCGCCGGGGGTGAGCTCCTGCAGGCGGAGGTGGCCGAGGTGCGGGGCGACGTGGAGTCGGATCTTCGCGGCGCGGTCGTTCCAGGTCTGCGGCCGGACGCGCGGGGGCTTGGTGGCCTCGAGCCCGACGGTGGTGAGGTAGTCCTCGACGGTCATGGTCGAGGGGACGACGTGCCGGTTCTCGCGGATGGCGGCCTGCTGCTTGGCGAGGGCATCGTTGGCGGCGCCCTTGGTGGGGAAACCGAACTTCCACTGCTCCTGCCAGGTCCCGCCGGGCTTCTTGGCGACCTTCAGGCGGTAGCCCCATGAGACGGTGGAGGCCTCGCAGTGCTCGCAGAGGCGTTGCGTGACGCGGCGGTTGCACGAGCCGCACCGCTTGAAGACGGTGCCCCTCACGTCGCGGCATTCTCTCGGACGCAGGTGAGTGCATGGACGAGTTCGGGCTCGGTCAGGCCCAGCTGCTCGCGGAGCCGCGGGATCAGGACGTGGAACCGCCGGCCGATCCGGGTAGAGGGGATGTGCCCGGCGTTCACGGCCCGGTAGGTCGAGCGGAGGGAGATACCGAGGAGGGCGCTGGCCTCCTCCACGGTGATGGTCAGCGGGAGCTCGTCGCCCAGCAGCGTGGCCGGTTCGCGGTCAAGCACCGTCCCTTGGTCGATGTCGTTCATCTGCGCCCTCCCTTTCGTCGTCGCGGTCGCGGGTGCAGGTCGGATGTGGCGAGCTGGTCGCTGGAGATCAGGGTGCGCCACGCAGACTCATTGCCGTCGGGTTGAGTTGGGCGGCTGTGGATGACGGGTGGCTGGCACCTCATGGCATATTAACGTGTACTCGTCTAGACGAGTTGTCAACCATCTAAGCAAAGGGCCCCATCACGACCCAAGTGGCGCGACATGCGCAAGACGTGCGAGTGGCAGCATCCCACCGCGTCGAACGAGAGGAACGGCGAGCTCGAGCCGCCCATGCCGCCGGTGATGGTGCCGTGGCCGTGTCGCCGGCCCTCATGGAGACCTGGATGGAGCCAGACGCGCGAGAAGCGCATGACGCGCATGTGGCGCCTCTTGCGCCAGATGCGCATGACGCACGCCATGCGCCTACTGGCTCGCCTGCACGTGCGTTGGCCTGGGTGGTGGCGGTCGTCAACCTGAAGGGCGGCTCGGGCAAGACGACAACGCCGATGCACTTGGCGGCGGCATGGCACGACGCGGGCGAGCGCGTGCTCGTCATCGACGCCGATCCTCAGGGGTCGGCTGTCGCGTGGGCATCGGACTGCGCCGAGACGGGGACGCCGCTGCCGTGGCCGGTCTTGGGCCGAGCCTCAGGCACGCTGCACAGCGAGAAGCCGACGCTGGCGGCGGGCTGGAACGTCGTGGTCATCGACTGCCCGCCCGCGGCAGCCGACCACCGCGTCGTCCGATCCGCGATCCGTGCAGCCGACTGCATCGTGGTTCCGTGTCGACCAACAGCCCCGGACACGCGCCGTGTCGCACCGACCCGCGAGTTGGTGGTCGAGCTGGCCACCGAGCACGACCTCGACGTCTCCCTCGCGGTGCTTCTCACTCAGACCCGGGCGGGAACTATCGCGCGCACGGCGTACCGCGAGGCCCTGGACTCCTCAGGAGTCGCGGTGCTGAACACTGAGGTCCCGCTCCGAGAGGTCTTCGCGTGGGCGGAGGGCAGCGCGATCCAGCGGGACGCGCTCGAGCACTACCGCTCGGTCGCGGCCGAGCTCGACACGCTGAGGAGGCCGTGATGGTCGATCGCAAGCGAGCGAGCGTCATCGCGCGACGAGCGGCGGCGGGGATTCCTCGTACCCAACACGCGGCTGAGCGAGCGGCCGCCAACAACCAGCGGGTCCGAATCTCGGCACGTATCGAGACGTGTCACCGGGATGCGCTTCGCCAGCTCGGCGCTGCCTACGGCCTATCCGTTTCTGCGCTGATGGACCTCATCGGGGCGCTGGCCCACCAGCGACAGGAGGTGATTGAGCGCCTTGTCGCGGAGCGAGCTGAAGCGTTCCGCAGACCCTGGGGCGGGCCGCGGGCCTAGAGATGGGGCGTTACTTCCCGGGATGGAACTCCACCAGTGTCATACACTGACTATAGGCTCGCACAAATGATTGATCAGGATGACTCACAGGTGCTGTCGCGACCCCCAGTCGCGGCAGCTGAGAGCTTCTTCGCTGCCGGAGGCTCCCTGTACCGAAGGTTGCTAAGAGCCGACGGGACCGTCACGTCGTCGCTCGTCGCATCGCCGCACGCGGGCCAGGCATCGCTCCCCGATGGGCCCGTGACGCCCGACACGGCGGACAGGCTCTATCTCCAGCGCAGGTCGGCGCCGACCGTTGACCGTTCGTCGCCTGCCTTGCACGCAGTGGACCTCTTCTGCGGCGTTGGCGGTCTCTCCGAGGGCTTGGCCGAGGCAGCCCGCGCCGTGGGCCGGCAGCTTCACGTTGCGTTGGCCGTTGACTCCAACGATGAGATGGCCCGCGCGTTCCGGCGAAATCGCTCTGAGGCTCGCACGTTCGTGGGCGACGTCAGGACCTTGCTCGACAGCGAGCTCGATTCGCCGCTCTCCTCCCGCGAGCGACAACTCCGTGCTGAGCTCGGCAGCATCGACTTTTTGGTTGGTGGGCCACCTTGTCAAGGGCACTCCGCGTTCAATAACCGCACGCGCCATGCTGATTCACGGAATGCGCTCTACACGGTCATGGCACGCGCGGCCCAGGTCCTTCAGCCGACACACGTCATCATAGAAAACGTTCCCGGAGCGACCAGCGATAGAAGCGATGTTGTTCGCCGGACCACCGACTCTCTTGTCCAAGCCGGCTACGAGATCGACGAAGGTGTGGTCGACGTCACCGACCTGGGTGTGGCCCAGCGGCGCCGGCGATTCGTAGTGGTCGCCTCACGGCTGGAGCGACCCTCCCTTGCACGGACCGTGGCAGCCCATAGGCGCCCCACGCGCTCTGTCGGTTGGGCCATTGGGGATCTTGACGGGCAGGCCCCCGATAGCCTCTTGGATCAGCAAGCGCGTTCGGCTGGTGCCACCCGGCGTCGCATCGACTACCTCTTTCGGAACAACCTTCACGACCTTCCAAACGAGCAGCGCCCTGCGTGCCACCAAGGTTCGCACTCGTACAAGTCTGTCTACGGACGGATGCACCTTGACCGCCCCGCGCAGACCATCACACGGGGCTTCTACTCAATGTGCATGGGGCGATACGTCCACCCAACTCGGCGGCGGACGATCACCGCTCATGAGGCTGCAAGGCTGCAGCACTTCCCCGATTCATTTGACTGGTCGGAGATCACCTCAAGGGGCGCCCTCGCCTTGGCCGTCGCCAACGCCGTTCCTCCGAGGCTTTCCTACTCGGTAGCTGTGGAGCTCCTCAGGTGACCGGTGTCACTGGGTTGTTCGCCGGGATCGGCGGCATCGAGGAGGGCCTGCGCCGCGCAGGCTGGCGCTCCGACCTTCTCAGCGAGCTCATACCAGCCGCGCAGTCCGTGTTGCGTGAGCGCTTCGACGCGGATGTGGTCGGTAACATCGCGGACCTCACAGCGCTGCCTTCAAGCACCTCGGTTGTCGTAGCTGGGTTCCCATGTCAGGACCTCAGCTCGGTCGGTCGCAAGGAAGGGATCACTGGAGCTCGCTCAAGCCTTGTCGGTCACGTCTTCCGGCTTCTGGCCACGTCCTCAGTTGAATGGGTCGTGCTCGAGAACGTTCCATTCCTGCTTCACTTGGACCGCGGGAAGGCGATGCTCGTCGTCACACAGGCGCTTGAGGAACTCGGGTTCGCCTGGGCGTACCGCGTGGTGGACGCACAAGCGTTCGGGCTGCCCCAGCGGCGACGCCGTGTGGTGCTGGTCGCCAGCCCAACGCATGACCCACGCCCCGTGCTGTTCGCCGACGACGTCACGCGTCCAGAGCGTCCCGGAGACGGTGCCGCCCGTGGGTTCTACTGGACCGAGGGCACACGGGCGTTGGGATGGGCTGTAGATGCCGTGCCACCAATCAAGGGCGGGAGCAGCGTCGGCGTGCCGTCACCGCCTGCGATCGTTCGTCCCGATGGCTTCGTCGGAACACCACATCTGGAGGACGCAGAGCGCCTGCAGGGCTTCCCTGCCGGATGGACTCGACCAGCAGAGAGCGTGGTCGCGACCCGTCACCGGTGGCGACTCGTCGGCAACGCGGTTGCGGTCCCGATGGCCGAATGGGTTGGACAGCGGCTCTTGGAGCCCGGCGACCCCATTGATGTGGACGCAGGCCCCGCAGGCGACAGCTGGCCTAAGGCTGCGTTCCGTATGCCAGGTGGGCTGGTCCGACAGGTAGACGTGAGCACCGACCCAGTCTGGTTGCCGCGCCCATCCTTGCTCGACTTCCTAGAGAAACCACTCGCGCCGTTGTCCGCACGGGCCTCCGCCGGCTTCTTGCGCCGATGTCGGAGGGGCAGCCTGCGCTTCGAGGATGGATTCCTTGACGCGGTGGCAGACCATCACCGTTTCATGAGTGCGGAGGCCGCGTAGCCGCCGTCACGTACGCTGCTGTCCGTAACCATGATCTGGGTGGAGGCGCCCGTGCAGACCGAGAACATCGCCGAGCTTTCGAAGCTAATCACCACCGCCTTTGCGGAGAATACCAAGAAGGCCACCAAGGACTCCCTCCGGGAGGCGGTAGGCGACCTGCTGCAGATCGAGGCAGACCTGATCAGGATCGCAAGGATCACCGACCAGAAAAACGTTCCGAACCGGATGCTGTACGAGAGCGGCTGGGTCAATCCGGCGGTGATGCTGGTGTACTTCGACAGCGGGATGAAAGGGGTCAGTCTGCCTTACCTGCGCCGGAAGGTCGACGAGTATGTGTGTGATTACCCGGTCTATCACCAGGCCGAGCCTCGGCTGCGGTTGGTCGTCTTGATCGACGGGACCGAGATCGTCGCCGTCGACCGTGTCAGCTACGCCGACGTGGACGAGGTAGTGCGGACGATCCCCGCAGGCGACTAATGGAACTGGACCCAAGGGTGGCGGATGCGCTTCACGACGTCGGCGGGGCGCTGGCGGCTGCGACTGGTGCACCTCTAGACGACGTCGTCGGACCGGCTCCTGTTCAGGGTGGGGTTGTGGGTGCCATCCCGTCGCCTCGAACGCCTGTGATCCCCGAGCCGCCAACCGTCGTGCGTCTGCAGGGGCTTCTGGACGATTTCGATGAACACCTGCTTGATCAGGGGGTCGCGGCGAGCCGGTCGACGGTGATCGACGCGCTCGCCGCGTACCTATCGAGCCAGTTGCTGCTCTTTGCAGGCCCGAGTGGGACCGGCAAGTCGACGCTCGCCCGGGCGCTCACGACGTTCTTCTGCCACCCTGACAGCACTCGTGTCATTGAAGCCCGGCGCCAGCTCATCGGGCCGGAGGACGTCACAGGCTATGAGAGCCCGCTCGTCCCCGGGACCTTCTTCTCCGCGCGAACGTTGGAGCCGCTGCGCCAGCTTGCCAGTCCTGGCGGTGGTAGCCCCGCGCTCCTTGTGGAGGAGATGAACCTCTCGCCTATCGAGGGTTACCTCGCGCCGCTGGTGCATGGCCTAAGCGGGACCAGTAACGATCAGGTCCGCTGGGAGCTTCATGCTGGGTCGACCACGATGGTCCCTAAGGCCCTTGTGCTCAGGCCATACCCACGGCTGCTAGGCACTACCAACATTGACTCGACCGCGCATGCCCCAGCCCCAAAGGTCACCGCTCGGGCCTCCGTGATGCTGTTGGAGGCTGGTCCTGACGCCGACGTTGGGGGGGCCATCGCGTCCTTGGCAGTCCCGGCATCTAGGACGGGCCACATGGTCGCGGCGGGGGCACCGTTGGTCGGTGACCCTTGCGCTGCGCTAGCCGAGCATGCGGTGGACCACACCCAGCTTGGAGACGCGATCACCGCGATCATTGATGCGGCAGAAGGACCGTCGGGGCCATCACTTCGCGTTCCTCGCCGGCAGTTGCAGCAGATGACTCTCTACGTAGCCTGGTTCGCCCTGCTCTTCCAGGCTGAAGACGGTCGGGGATCTCCGCCGGCGGTCAGCCATGAGCTGTACCGGATGGGGGCTGAGAATGCGCTGCTGCACTTTGTCCTGCCCAACGTTCCCGGATTGGACCTGGGTCGCGTTCTCCGCCAGCTCTCCACGGCCGGACTTCTATTGACCGCTGGGACCGCTGCCGATGGTGTGGGGCCGGTTCTGGGCGATCGTGTGGTGCGATTAGGGGGCTCTGGCGATGCCGCGCTTCCTGGGGGCGACGCACTGGACTTCTGGGAGAGGCTGTCCTGACAGGCTCGACGCTACGCGTGGTCCTACTGGACCAGCGTGGACAGGACATAACGCCGACACCTGCCCCGCGCGTGCAGTCGGCCTGGTACGCGGTGCCCACCGGAGAGGTCCAGATCTCCTCAGTCAGCCCTACCGAGCTGACCCTGAGCCTCGGCGCCAGCCACGGGTCGGACACCGACGAGGGCCCACCGGACGTTCCCGTCGGCGATGTTCCCGTGCTGTCAGTGGATCCCATGACCGGGCGCATAGTCACCGTTCCAGTCAGGTTGCCGACGCCCGCCCCTTTCACGCGCGACGGCATCGACTCAATGTGGGCAGCCCTAGCCGACTCGCCGAGCACCTTGCGCCACCACTTGGCGCGGCGGGCACTTTGGCAGGGGGCAGCCCCAAGTCGACGGAGTCACCCCTCCGCCGTCTACGCGCCCGAACTCCCGGCCGTGCTGGACGGTTGCTCGCACCTACTCCGCGGATGGCCGCAATCGGAGGCCGTGGCCAGAGCGTGGCGCCCCATCGACATACCAGGGGGGCGGGAAGCCCTACGTGCGACGATGTCCCATCTCCATACGCTGCCCATTGCAGAGATCGGCGACCGCGTGGTCCCTGTTCGGACCGCGCGTGACTTCGGGGCGACATCTGACTGGAAGGTCGAGCGAGTCGCTGTCGTGCTAACCGAGCTTGCACGGCGGCTCACGGCAGGACAAGTCGTAGGCCCCGCTTCACACCTCATCACCTCACCATTGCTGGAGGTCGCTGCCCGAGCAAGCGTGGCGCACCCGAGGCGGGACCCGCCGCCGTCAACCTGGCCTCAACCGCTGCGTGCCCTCCTGCTCGCGGCTACCGCCGCGCTGGCGTCCGTAACAGCAGGGATGCGGGGTGTGGGTGCTGCACCGTTGACAAACCTTTGGCATCTATACGAGGCGTGGGTTACGTGTAACGTGATCCAGCAGGTCACCGCCATTGTCGGCCGTCCGGCCGACGAGGTGAACGTCCTCAACTCCAGTGGATCGGGCTCCACCGCTGACAAGACCGGCGACACCTGGGTGGCGCGCTGGGTAGGCGCAGGACAGCGGATCGAGGTATGGAGCCAGCTCGCAGTCAACCGCCGGTCGCGCAGTTTGTGCGGCGACCCAGATCTGAAGCTGTCCTCAATCACCGCGACACTGGTTCCTGATGTTCTGGTCTGCGTCGCCGATGCGTCAGGTGCACGCATTGTGGTAGTCGATGCTAAGGACACCAGACATCCAGTGCTGAAACCAGGTGTCGTCGCCACGACTGGTAGCAAGTACTTGTGGGGACTCCGAGTTCACCACAAGAGCGCTACAACGGAGGTGACAGGGGCCCGGATTGTGACAGCGGCCACCGCTCCGCGGATGTTCAGTCCGGCAGAATCCAAGATTCAGGCTGTTCAGGCCTCGCCGGACAAGGCCTCCCTATCGTGGGTGGCCGTTTGGCCACACCCTTGAACCGTCCACGGTGGCAGGGCCGTCTGTCAGTGTCCCTGCCAGCCGGGCGTTGTTTCCTCAGCGGGGGTGGCGGCGAACCTACTTGAGAGTCATGAACGAGGGCCCGGTGGGCCAAGGGAACGACGGCCCAAGCGGTTGCGTGTCCTTGGACGGCGTTGTCTCCGTCCCTAGCTAGATCAGCTATGGACGTTGATGGAGTCCCATCGGGTGGTGTAGAAGCCCGTGCGCGTGATTCAGTTGGTCACTGCGGGGATGGATGCTAGTTGGTCGTCGGGCCGGTCGAGGAGGGGTTCGAGGGTGACGGCGGCCATGTAGCGCCTTGGGGCGGCGACGAGTTCGT
>NZ_PGDQ01000026.1 GCF_003073135.1 Euzebya rosea | reverse complement strand
CCTCGCGTGGACGCTCGGGGTTCGATCCTCCTTCAGGCCCTTCACACTGGGGGCTTCGCCCCCAGACCCCCGGCCCTCCGTCCGGTCCTCACCCCTCGCGTGGACGCTCGGGGTTCGATCCTCCTTCAGGCCCACCCCACCGATCGCATCCAGCGCACCCGAGTGGGCCAGCGACTCCACCACCGGCTGGGACAGGCGGGCCCGCAGGCGCAGGTCCTCGATGGAGGTGAACGGCCGGCCGGCCAGGATCGAGTCGATCATGTGGTCGTCGATTCGCTCGACGTCCTGCAGGGCCAACCGGATGCCGTAGCGCCACCCCGGTGTCGCCGCGCCCTTGTCGAAGCCAGCGGAGGGCACGATCCGGTCGCCGTCCCAGCGCCAGCCACGGGGCAGCTCACCACGGCCGCCCAGCTCGGTCGGACGTCGCACCCCCAGCAGCGCCAGCGCCTCGTCCTCGGGAACGACCTCGACCCGGTAGTCCCTGGCCGAGGCGTTGACGTCCAGCGGCAGGATCGCGACGCCGAACTGGCGGGCGTCGTCGAGGATCAGCCGCCGCGGGTACATGCCGGGGTCGTGGGTCAGCACCCCGGCCATGAACTCCGGCAGCAGGTTGGCCTTCAGCCATGCCGAGCGGTAGGTCGGCACGCTGAACGCCGCTGCGTGTGCCTTGCAGAACCCGAAGGAGGCGAACTGGCTGAGCGCGTTCCACAGCCACTCGGCGACGTCCGGGGCGATGCCTCGGGCGGCCGCCCCCGACGTGATCCATCGTTCCAGCTCGGCCTTCTGGGTCGGGTCGCCCAGCCGGCGACGGACCAGGTCGGCCTCGGCCAGGTCGCAGCCGGTGACCGCGGCCACACAGCGCATCACCTGTTCGTGGTAGACGATCACGCCGTAGGTCTCGCCCAGCGCACGCTCCAGCAGCGGGTGGGGCACCCCGCTGCCCTCCTGCCCGTGGCGTCGCCGCAGGAACGGCTTGATCATGTCGCCCTTGACCGGGCCGGGCCGGAACAGGGAGATGTCGACGACCAGGTCGCCCTGGTGCTCGGGCTGGAACTTGCCGATCAGCTCGCGCTGGCCGGGAGACTCGATCTGGAACATGCCGAGGGTCCGGGTCGAGCGGATCAGCTCGTAGGTGCCCTCGTCGTTCCACGGGACGTCGTCGAAGTCCAGGTCGATGCCGCGGGTGCGCCGGGCCTCCTCCACGCAGTGGGACATGCTCGAGAGCATCCGGACCGCCAGCACGTCGAGCTTGCACAACCCCAGGGCCTCGACGTCGTCCTTGTCGTACTGCGCCATCGCGAACCCGGCGGCCGACCGTTCCATCGGCACGATGTCGCGCAGGGTCGCGTCGGCCAGCAGCACCCCCGAGGGATGCAGCGCCACGTGACGGGGGAACCCGTCCATCCGCTCGACCACGTCGAACAGCAGCGCGAGGTGGCCGGAGTCGATGTTGAGGCCCTGCAGCTCGGGCAGGTGGGCCAGCGCCGGGCGGACGTCGCCGGCCCGGACGTGCGGGAAGGACTTGGCGATGTAGTCGACCTCACCGGCAGGCAGGCCCATGGCCTTGCCGACCTCGCGGATGGCCATGCGGGCCTTGAACGTCTCGACCATGCAGACGCAGGCGACGCGGTGTTCGCCGTAGGTGTCCAGCAGGTCGCGGTAGATGTCCTCGCGGCGGGCCGACTCCACATCGATGTCGATGTCGGGCAGCTCGTCGCGGTAGGGGTTCATGAACCGCTCGAACGCCAGGTCGTGGGCGATCGGGTCGACGTCGGAGATCCGCAGCGCATAGGTGATCAGCGACCCGGCGGCCGACCCACGGCAGGCGGCCAGGATGCCCTTGGCGCGGATGCGTCCCATGACCTCGGCGACGGTCAGGAAGTAGGGGGCGAGCCCGAGCTGGCGGACCATGTCCATCTCGCGGTCCAGCAGGTCGGTGTGGATGTCCTCCACCGCCGGGAACCGTTCCTTGATGCCGGTCTCGCAGCGATGGCGCAGCTCGGCCAGCGCCCATCCGGGATCGGCGGCCTGCTCGGGAGAGGCAGAGGCGAAGTCGGGCACCCGCAGCCGTCCCAGGCCCATGTCGACGTGGCAACGATCCGCCACCCACATGGTGTTGGCGAGCGCATCGGGCCGTTCGGCGAAGACCCTGGCCATCTCCTCGGGGGTCTTGAGGTACCCCTCGGCGTTGCGACGGCTGGAGTGGTGCTGGGCCAGCGGCACCTGCTGGCGCACGGCGTCCATGACGTCGGCGACCCTGGCGTCCTCGCGACGCAGGTACCGGGCGGCCTGGTGGGCGACCGCCCGCAGCCCCAGCTCGTCGGCCAGCGCGAAGGTGCGGCGAGCCACGTCGTCGTCGCCGGGCGCCAGGTGGTGGGTGACCCCGACCAGCAGCCGGTCGGGCCCCACGACGTCCATCCAGCGACGTGCCTCGACCCGTGCGGCGTCGCCCCGCCCCTCCCCCAGCAGCCGACCCACGGGCGACCGGTCGGTCAGCATGACGAACAGCCCGTCGGTGGCACCGAGCCGCTGGCTGGCGGCATCCCAGCGCAGGTGCGGGTCGGACCGAACCGAGGACAGGTGGTGCTCGGTGACGGTCCGGTTGAGGGTCGCGAACCCGTCGATGTCGGCAGCGATCAGCGTGACGCGGGGGGCGTCGTCCTCCAGCCACGCCTGGCCCGACCCCGGCCCCATGGCCCGACCGATCCCGCTGGCCGACGCGCGGCTGATCCCCCAGCCGGGACGGTCGTCCTCGGGATGCAGCGCGAGGTCGGCCCCGAAGATGGGACGGACCCCCTCCGCCGCGCAGGCCTGGGCGACCCGCACCCCGCCGTACAGGCCCGCGCGGTCGGCGAACCCGGCGGCCCCGACCCCCATGGTGGCGGTGGCCCTGGCGAGCTCGCGGGGGCGGATCACCCCGTCACGCAGCGAGTAGCAGGTCCTGGATGCGAGGTGCACGAAGTCGGCGGTCATGGCGAGGCGTCCTGGTCGGTCGGCGCGACGGGGAAGGACGACCCGAAGGAGTCGGGGACGAACATCGCGTATCGAACATGTGTTCGTACACCATGAGTGTGGGGTGTGACATCCACGACGTCAACCGGACCCCGGGGACCGTTCCGACCTCAGCCCTCGCTGCGCTCCAGCCCGCCGACGGTGTCCTTCATCTCCGCGATGACCCCACCGAGGTCCTCCGACGCCACCGCCGGCGCCAGCAGGTGCCCCTGCGCCAGCGACACCCCGAGGGCGCGCAGCACGCGGACCTCGCCGGTGTGCTCGACCCCCTCGGCGATCACCCGCAGCCCCAGCGCGTCGGCGAGGGTGAGCACGCCGGCCAGGACACGCTGGGCGGCCGGGTCGCGATCGATCCCACGGACGATGCTGTCGTCGACCTTCAGGACGTCGTTGGGCATGTGGCGCAACCGCGAGAAGCTGGAGAACCCCGCGCCGAAGTCGTCGATGGCGATCCGCGCGCTCGCCCCCCGGAGCGCCGCCACCGCCTCGCGCACCCACATCCCATCGGTGTTCAGCACGTGCTCGCTGAGCTCGATCACCGTCCGGTTGCGATGGACACCGTTGCCCAGCCGGGCGATCAGGCCCTCGAGCCGGTCACGGTCGCGGAACTGGCTGAGCGCCACGTTGACGTACAGGTCGATGCCGAGGTCGATGGGCAGCGTCGACATGGCCCGGTCCAGGGCCCACCAGCCGAGGTCGGCGATGAGGCCCGACGACACGGCGGTCGGCACGAAGACCGACGCGGGCAGCACCCCAAGCTCCGGGTGACGCCAGCGCAGCAACGCCTCGACCGCCTCGACCCTGCCGTCGGCCAGGTCGACGATCGGCTGGAACCAGACCTCGAACTCCCCCTCCGACCAGGCCTGCTCGACCATCGTGGCCGACAGGTCGACCACGGGCCCCGCACCGGCCACGTCGCCGTCGGCGGTGCGGGTCAGGCCCTGGCCATCGGCCTTGGCCAGGTACATCGCGGCGTCGGCACGCCGCAGCAGCGTCGACGGGTCCTCCCCACCCCGCGCCGTGGCCACACCGATCGACACCGACAGCCCGGGAAGCCGAAGGGGCGCCACGAGGTCGCCGTCGAGGTCGAAGGGCCGTCCCAACGCCTCGCGCATGCGCTCCGCCACCTCGTGCACCGCCCGCATGTCGTCCACGTCGGTGAGCACCACGACGAACTCGTCGCCGCCGTGGCGCACGAGCAGGTCGGACGGACGCAGGCATCCACTCAGGCGCCCCCCGACCATCACGAGCAGCCGATCACCCACCACGTGCCCGTGGGTGTCGTTGACCGGCTTGAACCCGTCGAGGTCGAGGAACATCAGCGCGACCCGCCGGCCGTCCCGTTCGGCGCGGCCGAGCGCCAGCCGCAGGTGGTCCGACAGGACGGTACGGTCCGGCAGGCCGGTGAGGGCGTCCCGGCCGATCCGGTCGGTGCCGACGACCCCGGTGACGTGGCTGTCGCGCCGGCGAAGGACCACGAGCAGCCCCACCGGACCGTGCTCGTTGCCGTGCACGCTGACCTCGGCCCGGGCGCTGACCTCCCCCTCCGCACCCCAGAACCGGACGTCGGTCATCACCGGGACACCCGCGAACCCGTCCGCGGCGCCGACGTCGCGCAGCAACCCCACCAGGCCGGGCCGGTCGGCAGGATGGATCGCCTCCCACCAGCCGTCGCCGAGGTCGTCGCCGACCCCGACGCCACGGGTCCGACCCCAGAGGTCGTCCACCGACCGAGCCCGGAGGTCGGTGTCGAGCTCGACGATGCCCAGCGTCTGGCTCTGCGTGGCGATGCGGGCGCGGACCTCGGTGGTCACGGGCAAGTGGATGACCATGGCGCCACCACCGGGCACCGCCGTCACGTGGATCCGGTACCAGGCGAGGCCCTCCGGGGTGTGACAGGCGTAGTCGACCGGCGCGACGGCATGGCCACCGTCGAGCACCCGCCGGAGGACGATGCCGAGGCTGCCCGCCGTGGTGTCCCCGTGTGCCACCACGCGGTCGGCGAGCACGTCGAGGTACCGTTCGCCGATCTCGACGAACGTCGTGCCGTCTGGGTCCCCTGCCGCGATCCGGCGCCACTCGTCGGACGTGCGCACCACCACGCCGTCGTCATCGAGCAGCGCCGCCGCCCACGGGATCCCGTCCATGTGGTGTGTCTGCACCGTGGGGTCACGGTAATCGGAAACCACTGTTCAGCACAAACGATCCTCGTGGATGGCTGAACGGTGTTCGCTGACGCGGGCTCAGGCCGCCCGACGGGAGACGACCGCCGAGGACACGAAGACGCGTTCCCCGTCGGTGTAGCGCAGGCGCTGGTCACCGAGGTCGATGAGGGTGTAGGTCTCGGTGTAGCCGTCGTCGTGTTCGCGCAGCACCAGGTCGCCGGCCACGTGGTAGGTCGACCCCGACCGGGTGGTCACCACGATCTCCCCGGCGGCGCTGCGGCTGGCACCCCCGAGGGGAGCTGACGGGACGGCGGGGACGGGCGCGGGCACGGTCTGGACGGGACGCGGTGGCATCGGGGACCTCCGGATTGGGACGGTGTCCGATACTTCCCGTTGTGGCCCGCGGTGACGCTCCCCCATCCGGCCACCGTCCGGACGGCCCTTGCCCACCGACGCCCTCGTGTGGGCGGTACCGTCGGAGCCCGTGCCGACCCGAGTCCCCGAGCCCGACATGCAGCCCATCGACGACGTCCTGCCGGCCGACGACGCCGACCTTCGGCTGCTCGTCTGCGGCATCAACCCCGGCGTGGCCTCGGCCCGCACCAACCGCCACTACGCCGGCCCCGGCAACCGGTTCTGGCCGGCCCTGTCCGCCAGCGGACTCGTCCCCCACCCCGTGGGTCCCGAGGACCAGCACCTGCTGCCCGGGTGGGGCATCGGCATGACCAACCTGGTGGCCCGCCCGTCCGCGCGGGCAGCGGAGGTCACGAGGGAGGAGCTTCGCGCAGGCGGCCGACGTCTGCTCGCCTTCGTCGCCGAGCATCGCCCTGCCGTCACCGCGGTCCTGGGCGTGACGACCTTCCGGGTCGCCTTCGGGCAGCCACGGGCCCAGCGCGGCCCCCAGCCCGACCGGCCCGACCTCTGGCTGCTCGACAACCCCTCGGGGCTGAACGCCCACGCCACCGTGCCCGTACTGGCCGCTGCGCTTGCCGCCGCCGGCCACGCGGCCGGGTTGTCCGTCACGGGCAGCCACTAGGCTGCCGGTCCATGTACGTCCACCTGATCGACGGCACCTACGAGCTGTTCCGCCACCACTACTCCCCCCGCAACGACGACCCGGAGCGGGGGGCGGTGCGTGGCGTGCTGCGCAGCATGGTCTGGTTGCTGGAGCAGGGCGGACCCGACGGCATCCCGGTCACCCATGTCGGGGTGGCGACCGACCACGTCATCGAGTCGTTCCGCAACGCCCTGTGGCCGACGTACAAGTCCTCCGAGGGGATGCCGCCGGAGCTGACCGCGCAGTTCCACCCGCTGGAGGATGCGCTCCGCGCCCTCGGGTTGACGGTGTGGGCCATGACCGACCTCGAGGCCGACGACGCCCTGGCGACCGCCGCCGCGGAGGCCGCCGCGGACGAGCGGGTCGAGCAGGTGGTCATCGCCACCCCCGACAAGGACCTCGGGCAGTGCGTGGTCGGTGATCGGGTCGTGCAGTGGGACCGGATGCGTGGCACCGTCCGCGACGCCGATGGGGTGTTCGACAAGTTCGGCGTCCCGCCAGCGGCCATCCCCGACTGGCTGGCCCTCGTGGGCGACACCGCCGACGGCTTCCCCGGCATCCCGGGCTTCGGCGCCAAGACCGCAGCCACGCTGCTGACGCGGTTCGGCCGCATCGCCGACATCCCCGCCGACCCGGCCGACTGGGGCAAGGGGGTCCGGGGCGCCGCCCGGCTGGCGGAGACCCTGGCCGGCGCGCGGGCCGAGGCCGAGCTGTTCACCACGCTGGCCACCCTCGTCACCGACGGCGACATCGGCACGACCGTCGACGACCTCGAGTGGACCGGCCCCACCGATGACTTCGCCCAGCTCTGCACGAGCCTCGACGCCGACGACCTGCCCGACCGGGTGGCCGCGGTGCTCGATGCCCCCGCCACCACCGGAGACGTTGCCCTGTGACCGATTCCCGCCCTGTGACCGATTCCCGCCCCGTGACCCACCTCCCCCACGCCCGCCCTCGCGCGCTGACCGTCCAGAGCCACGACTACCACACCGGCGGGGAACCCTTCCGCATCGTCACGGGCGGCATTCCCCCGATCGGCGGCAGAACGGTGCTCGAGCGTCGGGCATGGATCGCCCAGCACATGGACCACGTGCGCCAGCTGCTGGTCAACGAACCCCGAGGCCACGCCGACATGTACGGCGGGTTCGTCGTGCCGCCCGACGACGACGGTGCCGACCTCGGGGTGGTGTTCTTCCACAACGAGGGATACTCCACCGCGTGCGGCCACGGCACCATCGCGCTGGCCACCTGGGCGGTGGAGACCGGCATCGTGCCCGTCACCGGCGACGTGGCCGACGTCGTCATCGACGTGCCCTCGGGCCGCCTGCCCACCCGTGTGCACGTCCGCCCCGACGGGACCGTCGAGCAGGTCGTCTTCACCAACGTCCCCTCCTTCGTCAAGGCCCACGTCGGCATGGAGGTCGACGGGGCCGCGGTCGACGTCGACATCGCCTTCGGCGGCGCGTTCTACGCGATCCTGCCCGCCGCGGCGGTGGACCTGCAGGTCGTGCCCGAGCTGCTCGACGACATCATCGCGACCTGCCGGGACATCAAGGACGCCCTCAACGACAGCGAGGAGTTCGTCCACCCCGAGATCCCCGAGCTGCGCGACATCTACGGCGTCATCCTCGTCGACGAGATGGAGGACGCCGCCGACGGGTCGCTGCGGCAGCGCAACGTGACGGTCTTCGCCGACGGCGAGGTCGACCGCTCGGCCACCGGCTCGGGGACGTCTGCCCGCCTGGCGCTGCTCCACCGGCAGGGGGTCCTCCAGCCGGGTCGGATGCTGCACAACCACTCCATCATCGGCACCGTCATGACCGGGGCCGTCTCCGCCGAGGCGGCCGTCGGCGACTACCCGGCCGTCATCACCCACGTCGGTGGCCAGGCCTTCCCCAGCGGCATGCACACCTTCGTGCTGCGGCCCGACGACCCCCTCGGGACGGGCTTCCTCCTCCGCTGAACGGTGGTTCGAGGGTGCGGCCGTC
The DNA here is from genome assembly GCF_003073135.1 of Euzebya rosea. NCBI lineage: Bacteria > Bacillati > Actinomycetota > Nitriliruptoria > Euzebyales > Euzebyaceae > Euzebya > Euzebya rosea. The sequence continues at coordinate 36,561 of NZ_PGDQ01000026.1, read as the reverse complement.
GGGTACACGAGGGCACATGATCACCACCACCAACCCCGCCGACGGCACGACGATCGCCGAGTACAGCCAGCACGACGATGGGGAGATCGAGGCCCGCCTCGCACGGTCGTGGACCCGGTTCACCGGCGACTGGCGGTCGCGCCCGCTGGAGGATCGCACCCAGCTGCTCGAGCGGCTGGCCGACGTGCTGGAGGACCGCACCGACGAGCTCGCACGGCTGATGACCAGCGAGATGGGCAAGCCGATCCGCGCGGCCCGCAGCGAGGTGGAGAAGTGCGCGTGGTTGTGCCGCCACTACGCCGAGAGCGCCGAGTCCTATCTGGCAGGCCGCAGCATCGAGACCGACGCGGCGAAGTCCTACGTCCGCTACGACCCGATGGGGCCGATCCTGGCCGTCATGCCGTGGAACTTCCCGCTGTGGCAGGTCTTCCGGTTCCTGGTCCCCAACGTCGTCGGCGGCAACACCTGCCTGCTGCGCCACGCCTCCAACGTGACCGGCACGGCGCTGGAGATCGAGCGGATGGTCGGCGAGGCCGGCGGCCCCGACGGGTTGTTCACCACCCTGCTGTGCGACCACGACACCGTGGAGTCCATCATCGGTGATGCCCGTGTCCGGGGTGTCACCCTGACCGGGTCCGACGTCGCCGGTCGTGCCGTGGCGGCGACCGCCGGACGCCATCTCAAGCCGTCGGTCATGGAGCTCGGGGGCTCCGACCCGTTCGTCGTGCTCGACGACGCCGACCTCGACCTGGCCGCCCAGCTGGCCGTGGACAGCCGCTACCTCAACTCGGGGCAGAGCTGCATCAACGCCAAGCGACTGATCGTGGCCGAGTCCCGCTACGAGGACTTCATCGATGCGCTCGTCCACCGGGTCAAGGGGCTGGTCGTGGGGGACCCGGCGAAGGAGTCCACCGACATCGGTCCCCTGGCGTCGGAGGGACATCGCGACACCGTGGCCGACCAGGTCCACCGCACGCTGGTCCATCGCAACGGTGGCGAGGCCGTCGTCGGCGCCACCTCCATCGAGGGACCGGGTGCCTTCTACGCCCCGACGGTGATCCGCGACGTCGACCCCGAGGCCCCGGCCGCGTCGGAGGAGGTCTTCGGCCCGGTCGCGGCGGTCATGCCCGCGGCCGACGACGAGGTGGCCATCGCCCTGGCCAACGCCACCCGCTTCGGGCTGGGCGCGGCGATCATCACGGGCGACGACGAGCGGGGCGAGGCCGTCGCCGCCCGCATCGACGCCGGCATGGTGTTCGTCAACCAGCTCGTCAAGTCCGACCCCCGCCTGCCGTTCGGCGGCGTGAAGGACTCCGGCTACGGCCGCGAGCTGTCCCAGGAGGGAGCCGTGGCGTTCCTCAACACCAAGCTGGTCTGGGTCGACTGACGTCAGTCGGAGTCGGAGTCGAAGGTGAACACGGGGATGCCGAACCACGTCCACGAGGCCAGCAGCCCCAGCACCACGGCCAGGGTGATGGCGACGCCACGGCTGACTACCATCGACGTGGCCAGGTACATGGCGGCCACGATCGCCACCGACGCCAGCACCGTCCCGGCCAGCGCCACGTGCACGGCGGTGCGCAGGTGTTGCTCGTGCTTGCGCGCCACCCGGCCGCCGCGTTCCACCGACCGGACGCGCTGGTGGGCGCTGGGGGCGATCAGGAGGACCGCAGAGGACGCCGCCGCCACCAGGGACACCAGGTAGGCGCCCCGCTGGTACTGGTCGAGGTCGGTGAAGCCTGACTGGAAGGGCAACGTCAGCAGGAAGGCGACCAGCACCTCCACCCCCGGCAGCGTCGTGCGGAGCCCCTCCATCAACGACCGGAACTGCTCCTCCACGGAGCCGTCCGTGCCCACCTCGTCGGCCGTCCTCGGAGTACCGTCGCTCATGCGACCAACTCTTGCCGATCGGCCCGGACCACAAACACCGATGTTTCGATCCCACGCGCGCGTGGGCAGGTCAATGGCCAACACCAGCGAGTCCCTACCACCCTGGAGCCACACATGATCCGTCATCTCGCCCGAGCCATGATGGCCGGCATCTTCATCTACGGGGGCGTCGACGCCCTCCGCAACCCCGGGTCGAAGGTCCAGGCGGCCGAGGCCGCCGTCGACACCATCCCCGACGACGTGCCGTTCCCGCCCACCGACGACGCCGAGCGGATGGTCCTGGCCAACGGCGCCGTCCAGGTGGTCGGTGGTGGCCTGCTGCTGTTCAACATCCTCCCGCGCCCGGCGTCGCTGGCCCTCGCCGGCAGCCTCGTGCCGACCACCATCGGCGCGCACCGCTTCTGGGAGGCCGAGGGCGACGAACGCCAGGCCCAGCTCCTGCACTTCCTCAAGAACGCCGCGATGTTCGGCGGCCTCGTCATCACCGCCATGGACACCCAGGGCAAGCCCGGCGTGGGCTGGCGCGCCGGCCACCTGGTCGACCGTGCCGGCCACGAGGCGGAGTGGCGTGTCCGCGAGGCCGAGCTGCTCAGCCAGCTTGCCCGCGCCCGCGCGCAGGGCAAGGCCGACGTGGCCCGGGCCAAGGCCCACACCAAGGCCGCCGAGACCCGTGCGGCCGTCTCCGACATCAACGCCCGCACGGTCGCGCCGGCCCGTCAGGCCGTCAAGGACACCAAGCGGAGCGTCCGGGCCCTGAAGGCCACCGGCCGGACCACCGGCAAGGTCGTCGGGAAGACCCTCACCGGCGTGGCCGGGGCCGCGGGCAGCGGCGTCTCCATGGCCGCCCGCGGCGTGAAGTCAGCGGTCAACTCCGTCCGAAGCGACGGCTGAGCGCAGCCAGCAGGCCCATCGGGGCCACCACGAGCAACAACGACGCACCGCCGGTGGAGTCGTCGGGCACCGCCCGGCCTCCCCGGCGGTGTTGCCGTTCCTCGCCACGTCCCTGATCCACGCCAGGGCGTTCTCCACCACGTACCAGCCGCCGTGACGGCGGAGGAGGGCGGCCCGCACGATGGTCCCCTGGCTCGACGGAGATCGGTCGAGCGGGTCTTCGACGCCGGTGGTTCCGAGTCCTGCCGTCAGTCCGCCGGCGTGGCGATCCAGCGGTCGAGGAGGGGCGGGACGGCGTCCAGCAGCTTGACCAGGGCCCGTTCGCGTCGGTCGAACCGGGTCGAGGAGCGCGACACCTTCCACGTGTCGACCAGCAGCTCCGGGTCGGCCTCGAGGACGCTGGGGTGCACGTAGCTGGACCGCGCGACCGCACGGGTGTTGCCCAGCTTGGCCGCGGCGGCGTCGACGGCCGCGACGGGGTCCGGCTCGTCCCCCGCGAGGATCGGCAGGACCATCGCCTCCAGGGCCACGGCGCTGCCGCCCCAGGTCCGGAAGTCCTTGCAGGTCATCCAGCCAGCGGTCAGCTCGGCCAGCAGGGCGTTGGCGTCAGCGGCGCTCAGTCGGTGCAGCTCTCCCTCGGCGTGGACATGGAAGAGGGTGTCGGAGGCCAGCTCGAGCTGGTCGAGCACCTCCGCCAGCAGCTCGTCGGTGACGTGGACCTCGCGCTGCACGCCGGACTTGCCGGGGTAGGACAGCGTGACCTGCCGGTCGCGGACGTCGACGTGGTCACGCTGCAGGGTCGACACCCCGAAGTGGCCGTGCTCCTGCACCGACCGGGGTCCGCCGATGCGTGCCATGCCGCTGTCGACCAAGCGGACCATCGCCGCGGTCGCCTGCCGGACGGGGTCCGTCCCGTCCAGCAGCAGGGCGTCCAGCTCGCGACGCAGGTCCGTCAGCCGGCTCCCCATGCCACGCAGGCGGTCGAAGTTGGCCATGCGCCGACCCTCGGTCCAGCGGTCGTGGTAGCGGTACTGGCGCCGTTCGGCCTCGTCGAGGCCGCGGGCCTGGACGTGCCCGTCGGGGGTCGGGCAGATCCAGACCTCCCGCCAGGCCGGCGGCACGGCCAGCGACAGCACCCGTTCGCGTTCGGGCCCCTCGAGCAGCCTGCCGTCGGGCCCGTGGAAGCTGAAGCCCTTGCCCCGGCGGACGCGGGTGATGCCGGGCAGGTCCTCGGCCACGTAGGTGAGGCCCACACGGTCGGCGAAGACAACGGGGTCGAGGGCGGTGATCGGAGAACTCCCTGTGCGGCGGGCTGGTGCGTCGCCGAATGGTGTTCCCCGATCACGGGGCCCTGACTCCTCCCCTGTGGTTCGGGCTGGTCCCTACCGGTGGGTGTGCAGCTCGTCCCAGACGCGCAGCTCCGGGTCGATGCCGTAGCGCTCGATGGCCTCCGCCGCCAGCTCGGCCTTGACCTCGCCGGCGAGGCTCAGCTCGTGAAGGGCCGCGACGACGATGGACTCGGCGTCGATGCGGAAGATCCGACGCAGCGCCTCACGGGTGTCGGACCGGCCGAACCCGTCGGTGCCGAGGATGGCGAAGCGGCCGGGGACGAACGGCTCGACCAGGCCGGGAAGGGCCTTCTGGTAGTCGGTGACCGCGATGAAGGGACCACCGCGGGACGCCTCGAGCTTGCGGGTCATCAGCGGCACCCGCGGCTCGGCCGTGGGGTGGTCGCGGTTGGTCGTCATGCAGTCCACGCCGTCGCGGTGCAGCTGCACCCAGCCGGGGACCGACCAGATGTCGGCGGCGACGTCCCACTCCTCCCCCAGCATCTGCTGGGCGCGGAGGGTCTCCTTCATCGCCGAGCCGCTGGACAGCAGCTGGACGCGGTGGTTGCGCTCGTCGTCGTAGGTGGCGTAGCGGTAGATGCCGTCGAGGATCTCCTCCTCGTCCAGGCCCTCCGGCATGGCCGGCTGCACCGTCGGCTCGTTGTAGACCGTCACGTAGAAGATGACGTCCTCGGGGTCGTCACCGAACATCCGGTTGATCCCGGCCTCGGTGATCGTCGCCACCTCGTAGGCGAAGGAGGGGTCGAACGCCTCGACGGCGGGGTTGGTCAGCGCGTACAGCGGCGAGTGGCCGTCCTGGTGCTGCAGCCCCTCACCGTTGAGCGTGGTCCGTCCGGCGGTCGCCCCGATCAGGAAGCCACGGGCCCGCTGGTCGGCGGCCTGCCAGATCGAGTCGGCCGTCCGCTGGAACCCGAACATCGAGTAGAAGATGTAGATCGGCAGCATCGGCTGGCCGTGGGTGGCGTAGGACGAGCCCACCGCGGCGAAGCTGGCCATCGAACCGGCCTCGGTGATGCCCTCGTGCAGGATCTGGCCGTCGGTGGCCTCCTGGTAGGACAGCAGCATCGCCTTGTCGACCGACTCGTAGTTCTGGCCGTGCGGCGAGTAGATCTTCTCCGTGGAGAACATCGTGTCCATGCCGAACGTGCGGGCCTCGTCGGGGATGATCGGCACGATGCGGGGGCCGAGCTCGGGGTGCTTGAACAGGTCCTTGAGCAGCCGGACGAACGCCATCGTCGTGGCGACCTCGCTCTTGCCGCTGCCCTTCTTCAGCTCGCCGTAGGCGTCGTGCTCGGGCAGGTCGATGCCCTGGTACTGCACCTTCCGGGTGGGGATGGGGCCGCCGAGCTCGGCTCGACGCTCCATCATGTAGGCCATCTCCTCGGAGTCCTCGCCGGGGTGGTAGTACGGCGGCAGGTCACCCTCGAGGTCGCTGTCGGGGATGTCGAGGTCGATGCGGTCCCGGAAGGTCTTCAGCGCCTTGCGGGTCAGCTTCTTCATCTGGTGGGTGGCGTTGCGGGCCTCGAAGTCGGGGCCGAGGGTCCAGCCCTTGATGGTCTTGGCGAGGATCACGGTCGGCTGGCCGGTGTGCTCGGTCGCGGCCTTGTAGGCGGCGTAGACCTTGCGGTAGTCGTGGCCACCACGGTCGAGGACGGGCAGGTCGGCCTCGGTCAGGCCGGACTCGTCGAGGATCCGCTTCAGCTCCGGGGAGTTGAAGAAGTGCTCGCGGATGTAGTCGCCGTCCTTGGTGGTGTAGGTCTGGAACTGCCCGTCGGGGGTGTTGTTCATCCGCTCGACCAGCGCACCGTTGACGTCGAGGGACAGCAGCTGGTCCCACTTGCGGCCCCAGACGACCTTGATGACGTTCCAGCCGGCCCCGCGGAACAGGCTCTCGAGCTCCTGGATGATCTTGCCGTTGCCGCGGACCGGGCCGTCGAGGCGCTGCAGGTTGCAGTTGACGACCCAGACGAGGTTGTCGAGCTCCTCGCGAGCGGCGACGGTCAGCGCCCCCTGTGCCTCGGGTTCGTCCATCTCGCCGTCACCGACGAACGCCCACACGCGCTGCTGGGAGGTGTCGGAGAAGCCGCGGTTGTGCAGGTAGCGGTTGAAGCGCGCCTGGTAGATCGACCCGAGGGACCCAAGGCCCATCGAGACCGTGGGGAACTCCCAGAAGTCGGGCATGAGCCGAGGGTGGGGATAGCTGGACAACCCGCCGGGCTGGGACTCCTGCCGGAACAGGTCCAGCTGCTCGGTGGTCAGGCGGCCCTCGAGGAAGGCGCGGGAGTAGATGCCGGGCGAGCCGTGGCCCTGGATGAACAGCTGGTCGCCGCCGCCCTCGTGCTCCTTGCCGCGGAAGAAGTGGTTGAAGCCGACCTCGTAGAGGCTGGCGGCCGAGGCGTAGGTGGCGATGTGTCCGCCGACGCCCACGCCGGGTCGCTGGGCGCGGGTCACCATGACCGCGGCGTTCCAGCGGACGTAGGCGCGGATCCGGCGCTCGATGTGCTCGTCACCCGGGAAGTCGGGCTCGCGCGACGGCGGGATGGTGTTGATGTAGTCGGTCGATCGCAGCGCGGGGACGCCGACGCCGGCCTCCCGGGAGCGCTCGAGCAAGCGCAGCATCAGGTACCTGGCGCGTTCGCGTCCGTGGTGTTCGACCACAGCGTCGAGTGAGTCGACCCATTCCTGGGTCTCGGCGGGATCCATGTCGGGCAGCTGGGTGGGCATGCCGTCGGTGATGATGCGCTGGGGGTCGCCCTGCGGGTTCGCGGTCTCGCTCATGTCGTCCTCCATGTGACCGGTCTGGGGGCACAGACTAGTCGAGTTGACACCGACGTCGACTCGATCAGCCGGTTTGTGGCCTGACAGGCCAAATGGGTCGTCGGGGTGGGGTCACTCCGAGGCGGGGCCTGTGAAGCGGGGCGGCCGCTTCTCCTTGATGGCGGCGACGCCCTCGTGGACGTCGGGGCCGGCGAAGCCCATGAACTCCAGGGCGAGGGAGGTGTCGAACGTCGGGCCGGCCTGGCGCAGCCACTGGTTGAGGGAGTACTTGGTCCAGCGGATGGCGCTCTGGCTGCCGTCGCGGAGGGTGCGGGCGACGTCGTGGGCCTCGGCATGCAGCGCCTCCTCGTCATCGACGACCAGGCTGATCAGGCCCATGCGCTCGGCGTCCTCGCCGCTCATCGGGCGGCAGGTCAGCAGGTAGTACTTGGCCTTGGCCATCCCGATCAGCAGCGGCCAGATGATCGCGGCGTGGTCGCCCGCGGCGACGCCGAGCTTGGTGTGGCCGTCGATGATCCGGCAGTCCCTGGTGGCGATGGACACGTCGGCCAGGACACCGGCGACGAGACCGGCCCCGACGGCGACGCCGTGCATGGCGGAGATGATCGGCTTGCTGCAGTTGATGACCTCGTAGACCAGGTCGCGGGCCTCCTTGAGCACCCGGACGCGGGTCTCGAAGTCGTTGGCCATGTCGGTGACGAGGTCGAGGTCCCCGCCGGAGGAGAACGCCTTGCCCTCGCCGCGGATGATCGCGACCTTCGTGGCCGGGTCGCGGTCGATGGCCCGCCAGACGTTGGCGAGGTCGCGGTGCATGTCGTGGCCGGCCGCGTTCAGGCGGCCGGGGGTCGACATGACGATCTCGAGGAGGCCCTCCTCGGGACGGGAGAACCGGAGGCTCTCGAACTCGGCGTAGGGCTGCAGGTCGCTGGTCGTCTCGTCCATGCGGCAGACCGTATCCGAGACGTGGCGAGCCACGTACGCATCTCACCGGCCCACGGGGGTCGCGTCGGGTGGTTCGGGCCCGAAGGTCACCTGCGCCGCCGTCGGTCTGGCGTACGGTCGTGGGAGTTCACGATCGGTGCCACCGGGCGATAGCGTCCGGAGCAGCGCCGGTCACCCAGACACCAGGCCAGACACCCCAGCCAGAGAAAGGCCCGCACATGCCTACCCCGATCCGGCGGTCACCCATGGTGATCGTCGCGTTCCTCGCCCTCGCCGCGTTCGGGTCGGCGTGCAGCCAGAACGCGCTGGAGTTCACCATCGGCGAGTGCGTGAACCTGCCCGACGGCACCCAGATCAGCGACTACGAGACCGTCGACTGCGGCGAAGCGCACGACGCCGAGGTCTACGCGCTGCCCCAGCACCCCGACGGCCCGGACGCGGCCTTCCCCGGGCAGAGCGTCCTCGAGGAGTTCGCCGACGAGCGCTGCAAGCAGGACTTCGAGGCCTACGTGGGCATCGAGTACAACCAGTCGACCATCTACTCCACGGCGCTGACGCCGTCACAGGAGTCGTGGGACGGCGCGGAGGACCGCGAGATCGTCTGCCTGCTGGTCGGCGAGCCGCTGGAGGACTCCAGCGGCTTCGCGCAGCTCACCGGGTCCAAGGAGGGCTCCGGCGAGTAGCCACCCCCCGGGGCGGGCTACTGGTCGCCGTCCCCGCCACCGTCGCCGCCCCGGCCCTGCAGCTGGTTCTTGACCCGCTGGCAGTCGGGACAGACGGGGTACTTCGAGCCGTCGCGGCTGGGGACCCACTTCTTGCCGCAGAGGGCACGGATCGGCACGCCGGTCACCATCGACTCGGTCACCATGGCCTTGGGGTTCTTGCCCCACACGTAGTGGGCGAAGCGATCGTGGTCACCCTCGTCGGTGGTGACCTGACGCTCCTCGACGCGGGTCTGCTCGTCGATGTCGGGCATGACGATGGGGCCCTTGGTGGACGTGGACATGACGACACCTCTGGATCGGTCGTGTGCGCGGGGCGACCAGCGTACCGATCGTCCCGACCGGTTCAGGCCCGACTGTCAGTCCCAGACACGGTCCAGGCGCCACTGCCCGTCCTCGGCCACCAGCTCGTAGATCCCGCGTGACGGCGAGCCGTTCTGCGCCTCGACACGCCACAGGTCCCGCTGGGGCACCTCGACGCCCCCACCCGACCAGTAGGCCGCGTCCTCGCGCCAGTGGCCCAGCACGGTCAGGATCCGGTAACGCCCACCCCGCCAGGTGAAGCCGGTCGGGGGCGGCTGGGCGCCGTCGACCTCAACCGAGACCGCCGCGGTTTCCACGGTCACCGCCTCGCGGTACCGCTTCGTCATCGTGGCCACTCCGTCATCCCTGTCACCTCCAGCTCGTCCGGCGGTGCCGCCGGGGGCGTTCGATGACCGTGCGGGAAGGACGGTGACGGCGGGTGGCCCACGCCTTCCCCGCGTGTGCCACCCGCCCTCACGGACGGTCTCCCGAGGGGCGATCACTCGTCCCTGCAGGAACCGCGATCGTACACCTGTTCGAGTGGGGCGACAAGGTCGGATCAGGGACGCGACGGGCGCACCGGTGACCGTCGGGCCACCGGAACGCACGGGCGAGGGGCCGGAAGCGCCCGCCGTCGGGCCGGATCAGCTCAGGATGGCCGGGGCCAGGCGACGGGTGAGGCCGTCCAGCGTGGCACGCACCGCGGCGACCTCGATGTCGTGGTGAACCAGCGCGGCGCCGAGCAGGGTCTCGGGGTGGGCACGACCCAGGGTTCGCAGCTCGACGGCGACGTTGATCACCGCATGCCCCTCCCCGCGGTCGTCGGACCGCTTGAACAGCTCCACCCACGCCAGCGACAACTCGTAGCCGTCGGGCAGCAGCCGGTCGACGGCCTCGCAGGTCGCCACGCCCGCCGCCTGCATCGTGTCGTCACCGATCACGTTGCCGAACCCCGACGCCACCAGGCCCTCCATGTCGAGGTTGACCTCGACGCAGGACCGGTCGGGGGTCACGCGGATCACGCTGATGATGGGACGGAACGTTGGCTGCAGCATCGAGACAACTCCACTGGGATCGGGCACACGAAGACGCCGTACACCCCCATCGTCACTCGTGCGTGACTCCTGAGCACTCCCAGTGAGGAAAAGGTGAACCGACGCCGTCAGGACGGCAACGCATCGATGGGTCCCGGCGGCCCGTGCCGGACGAACCACTCCCACCCGTAGACGTCGGCGAACTGCTCGGGCGGCAACATCGGGTCGGCGTCGGGGATCTGGCTGGCGTGGGCGGCCATCGCCCGCCACTTCGTCTCCAGCACGGCACGGCAGTCCACGGTCGTGGAGATCATCGCCGTCGGCAGGCCGATGGCCTTGCGGGACTCCAGCGACCGGTTGGCGCCCTCGACGAGGTGCACGTCCACGAAGTGCAGGTACTCGTGGTCGACCGTCGCCTCGTAGGTCGTGGCGATGCCCGCACGAGCAGCGGCCAGGCCACCGACGCGGTGGACCTGCAGGTGGTCGGCATGGGCGTAGATGCCACCCGGGTCGTAGTGCACCAGGACGTCGGCGCCCTCCTGCGCACAGATCGTCGCCAGCCGGTCGGCGGCCTCCTCGACGTCACAGGCGCCGAAGGCCAGCGGATGGTCCTGCGCGTCGCTGCCCGCCACCCCGGAATCGCGGAACCCGAGGAAGCGCACCGCGTCGACGGCCAGCAGCTCGGCGGCGGCGTGGGTCTCGGCCTCACGACGGTCGGCGATCGACTCCCCGGCCGGCAGCGGGAAGCGCGGCGTCCCCTCCTCCCCCTTGGTGGCGGTGACCAGCACCACCCGATGGCCTGCCGCGGCGAGGAGGGCCATCGTGCCCCCGGTGAAGATGGCCTCGTCGTCGGGATGGGCGTGCAGGAAGACGATGGTCGTGGTCACCCCACGATCCTCGCAGCCCCGCTCGGCCCGGTGCACACTCGACCGGACAGGGCCGCCCACACCGCCGCGCTGACGGCTGCGCCGAACGCGGATGGCCACCCCGCCCGACGTCCTGGACGCCTGCGGGGTGGCCGCTGGATGAACTCCTCGCCCACGCGCGGCGAGAGGTTGAGCTACACCACCGCGATCAGCTGCGCTACAACACCGCGATCAGTTGCGCTACAACACCGCGATCAGCTGATCGACGATCCAGTCGGCTTCCTCCGGCGTGATCACCAGCGGCGGGGCCAGGCGGATGGTCGTCTCGTGGGTGTCCTTGGCCAGCAGGCCGCGCTCGAGCAGCTGCTCGCACAGCTGGCGGGCGGACAGTTCGGCGTCGACCATCTCCACGCCGAGCCACAGGCCGTGGGCGCGGATCTCCTTGACCCGGGGCAGGTCCGCCGCGGCCAGGCGGTCGGCCATGCGCTGGCCGAGCTCGGCCGCACGCTGCTGGAACTCGCCGGTCCGCAGCAGGGCGATGACCTCGCGCCCGACGGCGCAGGCCAGCGGGTTGCCGCCGAAGGTCGAGCCGTGCTGACCCGGGCCGAACACGCCGAGCACCTCGTCGCTGCCGACGACGGCCGACAGCGGCACGATGCCGCCGCCGAGCGCCTTGCCCAGCAGGTACAGGTCGGGGACGACACCCTCGTGCTCGCAGGCGAACGTCTTCCCCGTGCGCCCGAGGCCGGCCTGGATCTCGTCGGCGATCATCAGCACGCGCTGCTCGTCGCAGACGTCGCGGACGGCCTGCAGGTAGCCGGCAGGCGGCACGACGACGCCGGCCTCGCCCTGGACCGGCTCGAGCAGCACGGCCACGGTGTTCGGGGTGATCGCGTCGCGGATGGCCTGCGCCGAGCCGTAGGGCACCCGGACGAACCCGGGGGTGTACGGCCCGAAGTGATCGTGGGCGACCGGATCGTCGGAGAACGACACGATCGTGGTGGTGCGCCCGTGGAAGTTGCCCTCCATCACGATGATCTCGGCCTGCCCGTCGGGCACGCCCTTGACCTCGTAGCCCCACTTGCGGGCGGTCTTGATGCCCGTCTCGACGGCCTCGGCGCCGGTGTTCATCGGCAGGACCCGGTCCATGCCGCACAGCTCGGCGAGCTCGGCGCAGAACGGGCCGAGCTGGTCGTTGTGGAACGCCCGGCTGGTGAGGGTGACCCGGTCCAGCTGGGCCTTTGCGGCCGCGATCAGGCCGGGGTGGCCGTGGCCGAAGTTGACCGCCGAGTAGGCAGCCAGGGCATCGAGGTACCGACGGCCGTCGGCGTCGTGCACCCACGCGCCCTCGGCGGTGGCGATGACGACGGGCAACGGGTGGTAGTTGTGCGCCCCGTGACGGTCCTCGAGGTCCAGCAGGCGCTCGGCGGCCGAGCCGGTCGGCGCGGCCTCCACGGTCCCGGTGTCGACGGTGGGTGGTGCGGTCAGGTCAGCGGTCATGCGGCCTCCAGCGGGGTGGGCTCGATGGTGCTCGGGGCGACCGTCAGCTCGGTGTCCAGCGGCAGGGTCAGGCAGCGGACGGCGCCACCGGCCTTGGCGAACTCGCCGACCTCGACCACGACGACGTCGAAGCCCCAGGCCTCGAGCTGGCGGCCGACGCGCAGCGGGGCGGCCGGCATGATGACGGTGGACCCGACGACGATGGAGTTGGCGGCGAAGGTGGACGCCTCCTCCTCGGTCAGCACCAGGGCCTCGGGGATGCGGTCCAGCACCCGCGCCGCACCGGCGGCGTCGTAGGCATCCGGGAAGACCAACGCGCGCCGGTCATCCAGCGGGCACAGCGTCAGGTCGACGTGGTACCAGCGCAGGTCCGCGAGGTGGACGGGGATGATCTCGCGGCCGGTCAGGCGGTGAAGGTCGGCGTGGGCGATCTCGTTGGAGCGAGCGCCGTAGCCGACGACCATCGCGTCGGCCAGCGGCATGGCGTCACCGAGGCCCTCGAGCAGGGCCCCGTCGGACAGCGCCTGGACCTCGAACCCGTGCCGCAGGGCCCAGCTGGAGACGTGGCCGATCTCCTCGACCCGTTCGGCGTGGCGCATGCGACCGGCGATGAACGTCGTGCCGTCGACCACGCCGGCGTTGGCGGTGAAGACCATGTCGGGCAGTCCGGGCTGGGCGGGGTTGACCTCGACCTCTCCCCCGGCGCTGCGGATCGTGTCCACGAGGTCCTGCCACTCCGCCATCGCGCGGTCGGGGTCGACGGTGCCGCCCATCCAGGGGTTGATCGCATACGCGACCTGGAAGTGATCCGGGGGACACATCATGTAGCGACGTCCCCACCCCAGCGCGCGAGTCTCCTGGACCATTCCTGACCTCCTCGATCGTCTGACTGTCTGATTGTCCGACAATCCTAATCGAGACGCGAGGGCATGTCGACCCCCGCGTGCCACCGACCCCTCGGGGAGTCCGGTCAGGAGGGGGTGTCGGCCGGCTGCTTGGCGACGGCGAGGAGCGTGGGGCGCGACCGCTGCAGGTGCCGGCGGGCCGCGGCGAGGTACCCGTCGCGGTCGCCCGCACGAGCGAGCTCGAGCAGGTTGGCGTGCTCGGCCACCTTGTCGGTCTCGGGGACCTGCCCCTCGGCGGTGACCAGCAGCAGCCGCATCTCCGCCTGCATCTGGCTGTGGAACGCGGTGATCCGCGGGGACCCGAGCGCCTGGACGAGGCCGTGGTGGAACTCCTCGTCGGCTCGTGCGGCGGCACGCCAGTCCCGGGCCTGCACCGCCTCCTGCATGGCCTCGAGCGCCGCGGTGGCGGCGTCGTGGGTGTGCGGGCCAGCCGCCGCGACGGCGCGCTCGATCATCATGCGGGCGCCGAGGAGGTCCTCGACGTCGGCGACGGTGTGCTCGGTGACCACGACGCCGCGGTGGTGCTCGTGGGACAGCAGCCCCTCGGCGACCAGGCCCTTGATGGCCTCGCGGATGGTCGAGCGGGCGACGTCGAACCGTTCGCTCAGCGCAACCTCGCGGAGGGAGGTTCCCGGACGCAGGGCGCCACCGAGGATGTCCTCCCTGAGCTCAGCGACGACCTGGTCGGTCAGGCTCACACGTTCCACGGCCGTTCACCCTACCCGTGCCGGAACCGAACCCCGCAGCGCTCACCCCTCCGCCAGCAGGTCCGTCGCGGCCTCGGCCGGATCCTCCCCCGCGGTGATGCGGGCGTTCAGCTCGGCCAGGTCCAGGGTGTCGATGCGGGCCGAGACCTCGTCGAGCGCCCGGGTGACCGTCTCGGTGTCGGCCCGGCCGCCCTCGCGCACCACCGGTGCCACGACGAACGCGGGGAACACGCCCTGGTCGTCGACCACGGGCAGCAGTCCCGCGCTGACGGCCGTGCCCGACGTCGCCGTGGCCAGCGCCGCGTAGCACTCCCCGCTGGCCACGGAGGTGATGGCCTTGGCCTCGCTCGCCGCGGTGGTCGACACCGACGTCGTCGCGATCGCGTAGGCGTCGGCCAGCGCGGCGTAGCCCGCGGGACGGGACAGGAAGTCCTCGTCGGCGCACAGCCCGCCCGGAACGGTGGCCAGCTGTCCGGCCAACCACGACATGGAGCCGGCATCACCGGGCGGACGTTCGGCGGCCCGGACGAACAGCGCGAGGGTGGCGTTGGCGTCCGTCGGCCCGTACCAGCGAAGCCCGTTGGCGACGTCGGCCGCTCGCACCGCCTCGAACGACTCACGGGGATCGGCCGAGGGCTGCGCCCGCCCCAGGCCCAGCGACCATGCAGCGCCGGTGTAGTCCCAGTACAGGTCGAGGTCGCCGTCGAGCATCATCGCCCGGACGTCGACGGTGTCGCCGATGTCGGGCACGACCCGGACCTCCAGCCCCAGCTCCTCCAGCGTGACGCGGGTCAGGCCGGCGAGGGCCCGCTGCTCGATCGTGGACCCGACGCCGAGCCGGACCTCGGGACGACCGGAGTCGTCGGTGCACCCGGTCACGAACAGCACCCCGACGAGCAGGGCCGCGAGGAGGGTGGGGAGTGCGCGCACGTGGCGAGTGTGCCGTGCCGTGTGCAACCACCGCACCCGGAGGCCGCTGTCGGGCCCTCCGGGCGCTACCCTCGCACGAACGCAGCCACCGATGACAGGGGGTCGTCGGGCTGTGGACACGCTCCGCTCTCTCCGCCATCGAGGTCGTTCGCCATGCACCGTCGCCAGCTGCTCACCGGAATCGGCGCCGCCGCCGGACTCACCGTGCTCGGAACGGCCTGCGGCTCGGGTGACGGTGTCCCCGCGGTCGACGCCGAGCAGTCGCTGTTCGTCCAGGCCGCCTCGCTGGAGTTCCTGTCCGGCCCCGACCGCTGGCTGGCCTTCGGCGTCCGGGACCTGCAGAACACCCCGATCGACGATGCCGACGTGCAGGTCTACCTGCGGACGATCGCGACCGCGCCCGACCAGACCGCAGAGGTCGTTGCCGGCCCGCTGGCCGCGTCCTTCGCCCCCGCGACCGAGACGGGGCAGGGCATCTACTACCTGCAGACCACCATCGAGGAGCCGGGGCTGTACGACGTCGTCGCCACCGTCGGCGACGACCACGGCGTGGCCTCAATCCAGGTCGTCGACCCGTCCAACAGCCGCGTTGCCGTGCCGGGCGAGGCCGCGATCAGCGCACGCACCGCGACCACCGAGGACGACCTCGGCGTGTTCGCCGTCTGCACCCAGGACCCGCCCTGCGGGATGCACGAGATGAGCCTGGACGAGGCGCTGGACACCGGCCGCCCGGTGGCGCTGATGTTCGCCACCCCGGAGTTCTGCCAGACGGCCGTCTGCGGCCCGTCGGTGTCGACGCTGGACGCCGTCCGCGGTGACGGGGACTGGGGCGACACGATCTTCGTGCACTCCGAGATCTTCGCCGAGGCCCCCGTGGGTGCCGAGGCGCCCACCACTCCCCTGGTCCCCGCCGTCGAGGCGTGGGGACTGCCCAGCGAGCCGTGGTTCTTCACCATCGGCGGCGACGGCGTGATCGCCGGTCGCCTCGACGGCCCGATGCCCGAGCCGATCCTGCGGTCGATGCTGGAGGGCCTGACCGCCTAACCGCCCGCGGCGTCCCGGGAACGCCGATCGGCGATCAGCCTCGCCATCGCGCGGGCGACGCCAGCCGGGTCGCTGGCCTCGGTCAGACCGCGGACGACCACCAGCCCTCGCGCGCCGGCGTCCAGGATCGGCCCGGCCGTGTCGGGGGTCATGCCGCCGGTGACGTACCACGGCTTGGTGCCCACCCGGGCGGCGTGGCGGATCGGGTCCAGGCCGATGCCGTCGCGTCCGGGCTTGGTCGGGGTGGCCGACACCGGCCCGACGGCGAAGTAGTCGCAGTCCTCGTGCTGCGCACGGTCGACCTCGTCGACGGCGTGGGTGGACCGGCCGATGATCACGTCGGGACCGACGACGGCCCGTGCGGCCTCGGGTGAGGTGTCGTCCTGCCCGACGTGCACGCCGTCGGCGCCGAGCTCGACCGCCAGCGCCGGGTCGTCGTTGACCACGAAGAGGACATCGTGTCGGTCGGCTGCCCGGCGCATGACCGCGCCGGCACGCCGACGCAGGTCGTCGTCGCCGTCCTTCTCGCGCAGCTGCACGATGGTGACCCCGGCGGGCAGGACCGCGTCGAGCAGGGACTCGAGGTCGGGGCGGGCGCCGACGCACAGGTACAGCCCGGCGTCGGCCAGCCGAGTCCGTCGGTCAGCGGGGTCCATGGTCTCCGGTGGTGTCGTCGGTCGCGTCCGGATCGGCGCGGCCCGGATCGGCGCGGCCCGCATCGGCACGGTCCGCATCGGGTTCGGCCGGTGGGGTCGACGCGTGCTCGAACGCCGAGACCAGGGTGCGGCCCTCGATCTTCCGCGGTGCCAGCCCCACGTCGGGGGAGGACAGCCGCTCGCCGCGCTGCTCCGCTCGGCTCGCGCCGGACAGGGCGTGGAGGGCGGTCGCCACGGCGGACACGAGGACCGCCAGCAGGACGAACATGCCGAACCACCGGCCCAGCAGCTCGAACGTCAGGCCGCGGATCGCCCCGTCGACGACGGCGCCCAGCAGGCACAGCCCGGCCAGGGGCATCATGGCCGCCCCGACCCGGCGGCGGAGCGCGACGAAGTCGACCAGCGGCCCGTGCGCGTCGGTCTCGGTGTCGGTCATCGGCGTCGTGTCCTCACCCTGCATGTGCCCGCAGGGTACCCGCCGGTCAGGTCAGGTCCGGACGGCCGTAGTCCGGCGAGGACGCGTCGGCGTACAGCCGTTCCGGGATGGGGCCCGCCAGCCGCGCGAGTCGCCCGGCCTCGACCGCCCCGGCGATCGCCCGGGCCATGCGGGCCGGCGACTGCGCCCGGGTGATCGCGCTGGCGCACAGCACCCCGTCGCAGCCGAGCTCCATCGCGAGCGCCGCGTGGGAGGCGGTGCCGATGCCCGCGTCGAGGATGATCGGCACCAAGGCCTGCTCGACGATGATCCGCAGGTTGTAGGGGTTGCGGATGCCCGCCCCCGAGCCGATGGGCGAGCCGAGCGGCATCACGGCGGCGCAGCCGATCTGCTCGAGTCGGCGGGCGATGATCGGGTCGTCCCCGCAGTAGGGCAGCACGACGAACCCGTCGTCGACCAGGGTCTCGGCGGCGTCGAGCAGCTCGACGGGATCGGGGAACAGGGTGCGGTCGTCGCCGATGACCTCCAGCTTGATCCAGTCGGTCTCCAGCGCCTCGCGAGCCATGCGGGCCAGCGCCACGGCCTCGGTGGCGGTGTAGCAGCCGGCGGTGTTGGGCAGCACCCGGATGCCGGCATCCCTGATGACGTCGAGGACCGACCCGCCGGCGGTCGGGTCGAGGCGCCGCAGCGCCACGGTGGTCAGCTGCGTGCCCGAGGCGACGAGGGCCTCGTGCAGCGCCTCGTGCGAGGGGGCACCACCGGTGCCCATGATGAGGCGGGAGGTCAGCTCGACCCCCGCGATGCGAAACGGATCGTCGGCCATCAGCAGCCTCCCTGCACGGCGGTGAGGACCTCGACGACGGCACCGTCGGCGAGGGGGGTCCGCGGCCAGTCGACCCGACGGACGACGACACCGTCGATGGCGACGGCGACGCCTGGCAACGACGGGTCGTGGCCGAGGGACGTCACGACGTCGGCGACCGTGGCGTCCGGGGCCAGGTCGGCGGGTTCGCCGTTGAGCACGATGGTCATGGGCGCGGTCATGCGGCGGGGCTCGCGATCCGGTCGGGGACGAAGGGGACGACGGCGTCGGGCACGGCCGTGCCGGTGACCCAGGCGACGACGGCGTCGGCGGTCAGGGCGCTCTGCAGCACCCCGTTGCGGGCGTGCCCGGTGGCGACCACGAGCCCGTCGTGACCGGGCAGCGGCCCCATCAGCGGGGCGTTGTCGGGGCTGCCGGGCCTGAAGCCCACGGCCACCTCCACGAAGGTCGCCTCGGCCAGGCCCGGGACCAGCTCCCAGGCGGCCTGCAGCAGGTCCCGGACGGCGCCGGCGGTCGGCCGGTCGTCGAAGCCCTGCTCCTCCATCGTGGCGCCGACGACGACGCGGCCGTCGGGGCGCGAGACGATGTAGCAGTCCTCACCCCGGATGTTGCGGGTCAGCAGCGGCCCGTCGGGGTTGCGGAGGTGCAGCAGCTGCCCCTTCACCGGACGGACGGGGGCGGGCAGGTCCAGCCCGTCGACCTGTCCGGACCGGGCACCGGCGGCCAGCACCACCCGGTCGGCCGAGACGGTGCGTCCGTCGTCGGTGACCACACCCGTCACCCGCTGGCCGTCGCGTCCGACGGCCGTGACGGCGTGGGTGTCCACGACCACGCGGTCGTGGGCGCGACACAGGGCCAGCAACCCCTCCACCAGCGCGCGGTTGTCGACCTGGTGGTCGCCGTCGACGCGGATGCCGCTGCGCACCGACGGGGACAGCCCTGGTTCGAGCCGGCGCAGGTCGCGGCTGCGGACCCACTCCACGGCCATGCCGAGCTGCTGCTGCACCGCCAGCAGCCGGCGGTGCTCGGCGGCGTCGTCGGCGTCACGGGCCACCAGCAGGCTGCCGCACTCGACGTAGCCGACGTCCACCCCGGCCTCGGCGAGCGCCGCTGCGTGGGCCGGCCATCGTCCCACGGCCGCCAGGTTGAGCTGCAGGAGGGCGTCCTCGCCGTAGTGCAGCTCGGTGACCGGCGCCAGCATGCCGGCGGCAGCCCACGTGGCACCTCGAGCAGGCATCGGGTCGAGCACCCGCACCGACGCGCCGGCCTCGGCCAGCCGCCATGCGCAGGTCAGGCCGATCACACCGGCGCCGACGATCACCACATCCGAGCTCATTGGGCCGCACAGCGTAGTCGCTCCCCTGCCCACGACGGGTTCACAGGGAATTCTCAGGCGGCCGTGGCACGCTGCCATCGTGGTCATGCACGCCTCCTCCCACCGAACCGGCGCGTCCAGCGACGGACCCGACGTCCTCGTCGTCGACGACGACGCCGGCATCCTGCGGTCGCTGCAGCGGGCCCTGACGCTGGAGGGGTTCAGCCCACGGACCGCCGACGGCGGGCTGGCCGCGCTGAACGCGGTTCGCCGTCAGCCCCCCGACGTGATGATCCTCGACATCGGCATGCCCGACGTGGACGGCGCCGCGGTCGCCCGGCGCCTCCGGGCTGACGGGCACGACTTCCCGATCTGCGTCCTGTCGGCACGCGACGAGGTCACCGACCGGGTCGCGGGGCTCGAGGCCGGGGCCGACGACTACGTGGTCAAGCCGTTCGCGCTGGAGGAGCTCGTCGCCCGGCTGCACGCCCTCCTCCGCCGGGCAGGGGCCACCTCGGCGCCCGGACAGCAGGCGATGGTCGTGGGTGACCTGGTCGTGGACCCGGCACGCCGGCTGGTGACCAGGGCCGGACGGGAGATCGAGCTGACCCGCCGCGAGTTCGACCTGCTCGAGGTGCTGGCCGCCCACCCGTCCATCGTGCTGTCGCGCGCCCAGCTGCTGGAGATGGTCTGGGGCTACGACTTCGCTGCGGACGGCAACGTCGTCGACGTCTTCGTCGGCTACCTGCGCCGCAAGACCGAAGCCGAGGGCGAACCCCGCATGATCCACACCAAGCGGGGCATCGGCTTCGTCCTGCGGCCCGCCGAGGCCATCGACAGCTGATGCGCACCCTCCGCGGTCGCGTCGCGCTGATGTCCACCCTCGTGGTGGCCATCGCGTTCCTGCTCACCGGCACCGTGATCGTCGGCGCCACCGGTCGGGCGCAGGAGCAACGCCTCCGCGACGACCTGCGAGACCGGCTGACGCAGCTGGAGACGGCCGGCCGCGGGGCCCGACCCGGCAGCTTCGGCCCACGACCTGGCGGACAGGCGGGCCCGTTCGGGGGCGGCGAGCTCGTCGAGCTGCGCAACACCGCCGAACGGACGCTCGGGCGGGGCTACTTCCTGGTGGTCCGCCAGGACGACGAGGTGCTGACCACACTCGGCGACGCCCCGGACAACCTGCCGGAGGGGGTCCCCGAGGTCGGCGTCTCCCGGTTCACCGACGACGGCACGACCTACCTGCTGCGCACCGAGCCGGAGGGGCCAGCTGGCTTGACCCTGCAGATCGCGGCGGATGCGAGCCTGCTGGTCGACGAGGCACAGGAGTCGTTGCGAACCCGGTTCCTGGTGATCGGCACCGTCGCCACGCTGCTCACGGGCCTGGCCACGTTCGTCGTCACGGGGCTGGCGGCCCGCCCGCTTCGGCAGCTGCGCGAGGGCACCGAACGGGTCGCCGCCACCGAGGACCTGACCACCAGGATCACCCTCGATGACGCCCCGACGGAGGTCGCGGCGGTCGCGGAGGGCCTCAACACCATGCTCGCCCGGCTGGAGCGCAGCCGTGACGGTCGCGAGGCCGCCCTGCATGCCGCCCGTCGGTTCGCCGCCGACGCCGGACACGAGCTCCGCACGCCCCTCACGGCCATGCAGGCGGCGCTCGACACGCTGGTCCGCAACGCCGACATGCCACCGACGATGCGCGAGGAGATCGTCCTGGAGGTCGCGGAGGAGACCCGCCGGCTCTCGACCCTGCTCGGGTCGCTGCAGACGCTGGCACGCGCCGACGCCGGTCTGCTGGGCGACGTCGCCCCGCTCGACCTCCGCGATGTCGTGGCCGAGGCGGTGGACGCGGCCCGGCAGCGACACCCCGGCGTCACCCTCGACGCGGTGCTCGGCGAACGACCGGCGGTGGTCCGGGGTGCCGAGCCATGGCTGCGGAGCATCGTGGACAACCTGCTGCGCAACGCCGCCGTCCACGGCCGCCCGGACGGTCGCATCACGGCACGCGTCAGCGTCGCCGAGGACGCGGTGACGCTGGTGGTCGACGACGACGGGACCGGTTTCCCCGTCGAGGAACGCGAGCGCGCGTTCGAACGGTTCACTCGGGGTGCCGACGCCACCGACCGGCCCGGCAGCGGCCTGGGGCTGCCCCTGGTCGCGCAGCTGACCTCGCTGCACGGCGGCACGGTCACGATCGGCAACGCACCCTCAGGCGGCGCCCGGGTGACGGTCGTGGTGCCACCCGCCGGATAGCGGCGTCACAGCGAGGGGTCGGACAGGTCCAGGGTGCGCATCTGCTCCTCCAGCCGTGACACCTCGATGGCCACGGCCTCCAGGTCGCGGGCGATGCGCACGTCGAACTGCGGGAAGAGGATCTGGAACGAGGTCTCGGCCGCGCCGATCTGCCAGTCCACGGCCTTGCAGAACTCGCCGAGGTCGAACTCCCACGTGAACAGCAGCTCGTCACCGTCGTCGTGGACCCACTCGGTCAGGAACCGGTTGGGACGCCGCGCGTACTGCACGACGCCCTTGCGGTCGGCCTGCACCGCGTGGAAGTCCAGCGACAGCAACCCGTCGTGCAGTTCGTCGGATCCTGTCCCGTTGGCGGCGGACTCGGGCGGGAGGTCAGCAGGTTCTGGCATCCAGCCAACCTACACTCAGTGGGTGTCCACTCCGGCCCCCGGCACGTCCGTCCCCGCCGACACGGCGGGTGACCGGACGCGCATCCTCGCCGGCCGATACCGCCTCGGTTCGCGGATCGGCGCTGGTGGCATGGCCACGATCCTCCGCGGCACCGACACCCAGATGGACCGCCCGGTCGCCGTCAAGGTCCTGCATCCGCACCTGGCCGACGACCCCGAGATCCGCACCCGGTTCGCTGCGGAGGCCCGCCACGCCGCATCACTGAGCCACCCCCACGTCGTCGGGGTCTACGACCAGGGCGAGACCGACCTGCCCTGGATCGTGCTGGAGCTGATCGACGGCCCCAGCCTCCGCGAAGTGCTGGCCACGCACGGTCCGCTCGACCCCGCCCAGGTGCTCGCGGTCATCGAACCGCTCTGCGACGCCCTGCACGCCGCCCACGGGATCGGCCTGATCCACCGGGACGTCAAGCCCGAGAACGTCCTGATCACCGCCGTGGGCAGCCCGAAGCTGGCCGACTTCGGCATCGCGCGGGTCATGGCGGCCACCAGCCACACGGCCACCGGCACCCTCGTCGGCAGCGTCCACTACCTCGCCCCCGAGCTCGTCGACGGCATCGAGGCCACCCCGGCCAGCGACCAGTACGCCCTCGCCGTCGTCGCCTACGAGCTGCTGACCGGCCGCAAGCCACTTCCGGCCGACACGCCGATGGCGGTGGCGCTTCGCCACGCAAACGAGGACGTGCCACCGCCCAGCCGTTACGCGCCCGAGGTCACCCCAGCCATGGACGCCGTGATCGCACGGGCCACCTCGCGTGACCCCGCCGGCCGGTTCCCCGACGTCGCGGAGATGGGTCGGGCGCTGCGGGAGGCCGTCGACAGCCCGCCGGCCGCCGTCACCCACCTCGCCGACGACGGGCAGATGCACACCCTCGTCCTGCCCAGCGAGCTGGCCGAGACCTCGGCCCTGCCGACCCGACCGGCCCGTCGGACCGCCGAGGAGGACCTCGCCGCCCGCCGCCGTCCCGCCCCGGAACGGCCCCCTCGCCGCTGGCCTCGTCGGGTCGGCATGGCGCTGATCTCCCTCGTCGTGCTCGGACTGCTCGGCGCCGGCGGATGGTTGCTCTACGACACCGTCCTGGTACCCACCACGATCCTTGGCGACCTGACCGGTCGCCCGCAGGCGGAGGTCGTCGCCGAGCTGCAGGCCGTCGACCTGCGCGTCGACATCGCCGAGGAGGAGCACCGGCTGGACGTGCCTGCCGGAATCGTCACCGGGCAGTCCCCCACCGAGGGCACCGAGCTGCGCGCCGGCGAGGTCGTCCAGCTGATCCTGTCCCTCGGCCCGCGGGTGGTCGAGATGCCCGACGTCCAGCTGCAGCCGTTCGCCGACGTCGAGGCGTTGCTGCGCGAGACCCACGCCTTCGACGTCCAGGTCGCCGAGGAGCACCACGACACGGTGCCCGAGGGCGACGTCCTCGCCCAGTCGCCCCCGGCCGGCAGCCCGGTCGAGGAGGGTTCGGTCGTCGCGGTGACGCTGTCGCTCGGGATCGAGCAGGTCGACGTGCCCGACATGGTCGGCGGCACCGTCGAGGACGCCACCGCGGCACTCGAGGCCGTCCGGCTGTCCCCGACGGTCACCGAGGAGTGGTCCGACGAGTACCCCGAGCGCGGGACCGTGATCTCCCAGGGCGTGGCCGCCGGGGACACCGTCGACGCGCTGACCCAGGTGCCGCTCGTCGTCTCCCGGGGCCCGCTCAGCATCCAGGTGCCCGACCTTCGTGGCATGTCGGTCCAGCAGGCACGTGACGCCGTCGCCGCTGTCGCCGAGGTCGAGCTGCGCGAGGAGCCCAGCCCGCAGCCGACGCTCGGCCCGTTCACCTACGGATCGGTCAACGAGGTCGAGCGGCAGATCCCCGACGCCGGCACGACCATCCAGCGCGGCGACTCCATCCAGATCTTCTACTTCGTCGCCAGCTGAGCGCGGGATCAGCTCAGTCGGCGGCGGTCTCCACGACCACCTCGCTGATCGCCAGCGCCGGCTGGTCGCCGACGACCGCCTCCACGACCAGCCGTACCCGGTCGTCGGCGACGCCGGCGGGCAGGTCGACCGCCTGGGGCCCGTCGATGTCCAGGAAGTCGACGCGGAACTGTCGGCCACCCACCTCGATTCGGATGCCGGCCACCCGTCCGTGCTCGGCGAAGGTGGCATCGTCGGCCTGGTCGCCGTTCCACACCAGGACCCGGCGGACCTCGGTGCGACCGGGCAGCTGGACCTCCAGCCACTCCCCCACCCCGGGGCCGTCCGCGCCCTCGTGCCACGACGTCGTCGGATCGCCGTCGATGGCCTCCAGCGCACGGTGGCCCTCGACCACGCTGGATGCGGTCGCCCCCGTCGGGGCCACGCCGGCCGCGACCGGCGGCCCGTCGGGTCGCCGGACCTGCGAGGTGACAAGGGCCAGCAGCACCCCCGCGGTGACCAGGCCCGCCAGCAGGACGAGGCTCAGCAGCACCGGCGAGGTGTCCAGGCCGCGGCCTCGGGGCGCCGGCGGGGGGCCGGGATCGGTCTGGTCCGCCGTCCAGCCCTCCGGGAGCGCGTCGCCACCCGGGATCTCCTCGCGCAGCGGCGTGCCGCAGTGGGCGCACAGGGGCCTGCTGGCCGCGTTGGGCGCGCCGCACTCCTCGCACTCGACCAGGCGCGCGGCCTCGACGTCGTCGTCGACCTCGGCGGCGGGCGGCGGCGCCCCCACCGGGTCGCCGTTGACCGGGGTCCCGCACTGGGTGCAGAACCGCGCCGCGTCGCCGAGGTCGGCGCCGCAACGGTCACAGGTCTCGGGCGTCATCGTGTCCCGAGAGCCTACCCAGCACGACGCGAGTGCAGGGCCAGGTGAGGTGACCGGCCGGTCGCGCCGTAGGCTCTGCGGCGATGGACACCGACCTCATCTTCGACCCGTCGACCGCCCTGCTCGTCGTCGACGTCCAGCACGACTTCGCCGACCCACACGGCGGCCTGTACGTCACCGGCGGCGAATCGATCGTGCCCGGCATCAACGCGCTCGTGGCCGACGCCCGGTCCGCCGGCAGCACCGTCGTCGCCACCCAGGACTGGCACCCGCCGTCGACGCCGCACTTCGCCACCGACGGTGGTGTCTGGCCCGTCCACTGCGTTCGGGACACCTGGGGTGCCGCCCTGCACCGGGACCTCTCCCGTGACGCCGACCTGATCCTGCGCAAGGGCACCGGCGGCGAGGACGGCTACTCCGCCTTCGGCGTGGCCGACCCGACGACCGGCGAAACCACCCCCACGGGCCTGGCGGCTTACCTGTCCGCCCGAGGGGTCACCCGAGTGGTCGTGGTCGGGCTGGCGCTCGACGTCTGCGTGAAGGCCACCGCCCTGGATGCCGTCGAGGCCGGTCTGGACACCATCGTTCGGGTCGACCTGTGCCGGGCCGTCGAGCTGTCGCCCGGCGACGGGGACGCCGCCACGAGCGCGATGCGCGAGGCCGGCGTCGTCGTGCGGGGCACGGGGTGAGCCTCCGCGAGGGCCGCGGGCCCCTGTTCACCGATCACTACCAGCTGGCGATGGCGCAGGTGCACGTCCGCGAGGGCCTTGCCGACCGGCTGGCGCAGTTCGACTACTTCTACCGCTCCAACCCCGACTACGGCAGCCATCAGGCCGGGTTCTGCGTGACGACCGGGCTGGGTCCCCTGCTGGAGTGGATGCAGGAGGTCCACGTCACCGACGAGGAGGTCGAGGCCCTGTCGCGGTTCACGACCTCGGCGGGTGCGCCGGTGTTCGAGCCGGCGTTCCTCGACTGGCTGGCCGTGCACGGCCACTTCCGCAACCTCGTCCTCGAGGCCGTGCCCGAGGCTCGCGTCGTCCACCCGCACCTGCCGATCGTGGTCGTGACCGGCCCGCTGCCGCAGGCCCAGCTGCTGGAGACGGCGCTGCTGAACATGCTGAACTACCCGACGCTGATCGCCACGAAGGCGGCCAGGATCGTCAAGAGCGCCAGGGGCGCCCCCACCCTGGAGTTCGGCATGCGTCGCGGGCCGGGGGTCGCCGTGGACGAGGCCGCCCGTGCGGCCCTCGTGGGCGGGTTCGTGGCCACCTCCAACGTCCAGGCCTCCGTCGCGCTCGGGGTGCAGTCGGCCGGCACCCACGCCCACGCACTGATCCAGGCCTGGATGGCCGACGGGCGCGGCGAGCTGGAGGCCTTCCGTGCGTTCGCCAGGTCCGCCCCCGACGACTGCGTCCTGCTGGTCGACACCATCGACACCCTGCGGTCGGGCATGCCCAACGCCATCACGGTCTTCGAGGAGCTCCGCGAGGCCGGGCACGCCCCCGGTGGTGTCAGGCTGGACTCCGGCGACCTGGCGTACCTGAGCGTGCAGGCCGCGAGGATGCTGGACGAGGCCGGGTTCACCGACGCCCGGATCGTGCTGTCCAGCGAGCTGGACGAGCTGACGATCTGGCAGATCCTGACCCAGATGGCCGACGAGGCCGACCGAGAGGGTGTCGACTGGCCGCGGCTGCGGGGACGCATGACCTACGGCGTCGGCACGCGGTTGATCACCTCCGAGGGCGACGGGGCCCTCGACGGCGTCTACAAGCTCGTCGGGCTGCAGGACGACCACGGTGAGTGGCAGCCGGCGGTGAAGGTCTCTGAGAACCCCGTGAAGGTCCCCATCCCCGGTCGCAAGCGGGCATGGCGCCTCTACGACACCCGTGGCCACGCCACCGCCGACGTGATCACCGAGCCGGACACGACGCCGTTCGCCGACGGCGAGGGCATGCAGCTGCACCACCCCCATCGCGACGGTGCGTTCCGCACCATCACGCCAGCGGAGGTGTCCCGGGTGGAGCCGCTGCACGAGGTGGTCTTCGACGGCCGGACGTCCCCACCCACGGTGTCACCGACGGCGTCGGGTGACCTCGCGACGTTGCGGCAGCGGTGCAGCGACGACATCGCCACCCTCGACGCGGGCGTGCGACGGCTGGTCAACCCGCACACCTACCACGTGTCACTCGACGACCGGACCAAGGCGGTGCAGCGCGACCTGGTCGCCCGGGCCCGTGCCACGGTGACGGGCTGACCGTTCCGCGGGAATGGCTGCGGGTGGTCAGCCCGTGACGCGGCTGGCCAGGTCGGCGACCAGCTCCTCGAGGTCCTCCAGCCCGAACGGCTTGGGCAGGTGCACGACGCCGTGGTCGGCGGCCACGCCGGCGAGCTGTCCGGGAAAGGCTGCGGACAACAACGCGACGGGACCGGGGACCAGGTCGTCGGCCCGCAACCGGTCGAGCAGCTCGATGCCGGTCTCACCGGGCATGGAGACGTCCAGCAGCATGATGTCGGGCGGCGCATCACGACAGATCGCGTAGGCCTCCTCCGCGTTGCTGGCCTCGTCGGTCTCGTACCCCCAGCGCTGGAGGCTGGTTCCGATGATGAACCGGATGTCGGGTTCGTCATCGACGACGAGGACGCGCACGGCCCTATGCCTCCTGGTAGGAGTAGCGCTGCTCGGTGAAGGGGTCGGCGTCGTTGTGGTAGCCGCGTTCCTCCCAGAAGCCGCGACGGTCCCCCGCCATGACCTCGATCCCGTTCACCCACTTGGCGGACTTCCATGCATACCGCTTGGGCAGGATCAGCCGCAGCGGCCAGCCGTGCTCGACGCTCAGGTCCTCGCCGTTGCGCCGCCACGCGAACAGCACGTCGTCGTCGAGCAGGGCGTCCAGCGGCACGTTGGTGGTGTACCCCTCGGCGCCGTGGAGCATCACATGGGACGCCTCCGCGGTCGGGCGCAGCTCGGCAAGGACGGTGCGGGCGGCGACCCCGTGCCATTCGTTGTCGAAGACGCTGAACTTGGTCACGCAGTGGAAGTCGGCGGTGAGCGTGGTCCGCGGCAGGGCCCTGAACTGGTCCAGCGTCCACGTGGTCGGGTTCTCCACGGCACCGGAACCGGAGACCGTCCAGGTGTCGGCGTTGACCGCCGGCGGGGCCCCGAAGTGCAGGACGGGCCAGCCGCGGGCCTCGTACTGGCCGGGCGGAAGCCGGTGGGCGTTCGGGCTGCTCATGTCGGGATGCCTCCTGCGGGCTGGCTGGCCAGGACGGTCTTGAGCGCGTCGGCCGCACGGGTGATGCCGACGGTGTCCACGTCCCGGTGGGTGACCATCCGCAGCGTGGTGGGGTCCATGCTCCCTGCGAGGATGCCGCGTTCGCGCAGGGCCGCCACGACCGCGGGGGCGTCGACGCCGTCGATGTAGACGATGTTGCTGGCGGGCTCGGCGATCGGATGGTCCTCGGGGAGCACCGCCCGGGCGGCGTCGTGGAGCATGCGGGCGTGCTCGTGGTCCCGCGCGAGGCGACCGGGGCCCTGCTGGAGGGCGACCAGGCCTGCGGCGGCGATCACGCCGGACTGGCGCATCGCCCCGCCGAGCCGTCGCCGCCAGCTGCGTGCGGCGTCCACGACGTCGGCCGGGCCGACGAACACCGAGCCGACGGGGGCGCCCAGCGCCTTGGACAGGCAGAACGACAGGGCGGTGACGTGCTGGCCCTGCTCCTGGGTGGTCGAGCCGGTGGCCTCCACGGCGTTGAAGACCCGGGCGCCGTCCATGTACAGGGGCAGGCCCGCGTCGCGCACCGTCGTGCCGATGGCCGCCAGCGCCTCGGGGGTGTAGGCGGTACCGCCACGACGGTTGTGGGTCTGCTCGATGGCGACCAACGACGTGGCGGTCAGCGGGAAGTGGTCGGGCCGGATGTGGGCAGCGACGAGGTCGGCGTCGAACAGGCCGTTGGGGGCCTGCACGGTGCGGAACTGCACGCCGGCGAACATCGCCCCGGCGCCGGCCTCGTAGTTGACGAGGTGGGCGTCGGCCTCGACCAGCACCTCCGTGCCACGGGTGGCCAGGCTGAGCAGCCCGACGAGGTTGCACTGCACTCCGGAGGGACACAGCAGGCCGGCGTCCTTGCCGAACAACCCGGCGGCGGTCTCCTCCAGCCGTCGGACGGTCGGGTCCTCCCCGTAGACGTCGTCGCCGACCTCGGCCCGGGCCATCGCACGTCGCATCGCCTCGTCCGGACGGGTGACGGTGTCGGAGCGGAGGTCGACCAGCCCGTCGGCATGGCGGGGAGCGTTGGCGCTCATCCGAAGAACACCCGCGCCGTCTCGAACATCTCCGAGGGGACGGTCTTCAGCTCGCGAGTGGCCTCGCCCAGGGACGCCGTGGTGACGTGGGCGCCGTCCTGCCCGACCATGATCCCCCAGTTCCCCGCGGCGGCGTGGTCCATCGCCGCCTTTCCGAGCGAGCTGCCGAGCACCCGGTCGGTGGCGTTGGGCCGTCCGCCCCGCTGGACGTGGCCGAGGACGGTGACACGCGTCTCGAACCCCGTCTGGCGTTCGATCTCCGGCCCGATGATGTTGGCGATGCCACCCAGGACCGGGCGGCCGAAGTCGTCGGTGTCGTAGTCGGGCAGCGCCATGGTGCCCTCGGCGGGGACGGCACCCTCGGCGACGACCACGATCGAGAACGAGCGGCCCATGCCATGGCGACGCTTGAGGTGCCGGCAGACCTTGTTGATGTCGAACGCCCGCTCGGGCACGAGGATGGCGTCGGCACCGCCGGCGAGTCCGGCGTAGGTGGCGATCCACCCGACGTGACGGCCCATCAGCTCCAGCACCATGATGCGGTTGTGGCTCTCCGCCGTGGAGTGCAGCCGGTCCACGGCGTCGGTGGCGACGTCGACGGCGGTGGAGAACCCGATGGTGAAGTCGGTGCCCCCGAGGTCATTGTCGATCGTCTTGGGCACGCCGATGATCGGCACGCCGTGCTCCTCGTTCAGCACGCGCGAGGCCGACAGGGTGCCCTCGCCCCCGACGACCACCAGGCCGTCCAGCTCGTGGACCTCCAGCGTCTCGGTGATCCGCGCCACCCCGTCGGGTTCGCTGATCGGGTTGGTGCGGCTGGTGCCCAGCACCGTCCCGCCCCGCAGGAGGATGCCCTGGGTGGACCGACGGTCGAGGCGTTCGACGGTCGAGTCGAGCACCCCCCGCCAGCCGTTGCGGAAACCGAAGACGGAGACATCGAAGTGCTCCGCCCGTCGTACGACGGCGCGGATGACCGCGTTCAGTCCGGGGCAGTCGCCCCCGCCGGTGAGTATGCCGATGCGTCTGGTCACCGCGCGCATGCTAGACAACCCCCACTGACATCTCCGCGACAGGGAGCCGAACACGTGGCCACGATCATGACCATCGACGCCGGCACGACCGGTGTCACTGCCCTGCTCGTCGACGAACGAGGGGCGTTGACCGGGCGAGGCTACGCGGAGTTCCCGCAGCACTTCCCGCGGCCCGGCTGGGTCGAGCACGACGGCGACGAGATCATGGTGGCGCTGCGCACCGCCTGCGGCGAGGCGCTGGCCGCTGGCGGCGTCGACGCAGCCGACCTGGCCGCCATCGGCATCACCAACCAGCGCGAGACGACGCTGCTGTGGGACCGCGAGACCGGCCGGCCGATCCACAACGGCATCGTGTGGCAGGACCGCCGCACGGCGGGCGTGTGCGACCGGCTCCGCGAGGCCGGGCACGACGCGGCGATCCGGGACACGACCGGGCTCGTCGTCGACGCCTACTTCTCGGGGACCAAGATCGCGTGGCTGCTGGACCGGGTGGAGGGCGCCCGGGCGATGGCCGAGGAGGGACGGCTGGCGTTCGGCACGGTCGACACATGGGTGATCAACCAGCTGACCGGCGGGGCGTCACACGTCACCGAACCCTCCAACGCCTGTCGCACGATGCTCTACGACATCGACCGGGCGGAGTGGAGCCCGCGGATGGCCGAGCTGCTGCGCGTCCCCATGTCGGTGCTGCCCGAGCTGAAGCCGAGCGTCGGCCACTTCGGGACCACCGATCCGGAGGCGTTCTTCGGGGCCGAGGTGCCCATCACCGGGGTGCTGGGCGACCAGCAGTCGGCGCTGTTCGGCCAGGGGTGCTGGACCCCCGGCATGTCGAAGAACACCTACGGCACCGGATCCTTCGTGCTGCTCAACACGGGCACGCAGCGGCCGACATCGGGGCGCCTGCTGTCCTCGGTGGCGTGGGACCTCGGCGACGGGCCCTGCTACGTGCTGGAGGGATCGATCTTCGTGACGGGTGCGGCGGTGCAGTGGCTCCGCGACGGGCTCGGCATCATCGAGACGGCCGCGGAGACCGAACCGCTCGCACGGACGGTGCCCGACACCGACGACGTGTACCTGGTGCCGGCCTTCACGGGCCTCGGGGCCCCGCACTGGGATCCCTACGCCCGCGGCACGATCGTCGGCCTGACCCGCGGCACGACGGCCGCCCACCTGGCTCGGGCGACCGTGGAGGCGATGGCGTTCCAGACCAAGGACGTCATCGACGCCATGGAGGCCGACTCGGGCCTCGAGCTCGGTGAGCTGCGGGTCGACGGCGGGGCGTCGGCGATGGACCTGCTGTGCAGCTTCCAGGCCGACATGCTCGGCGTGGACGTCCTGCGGCCCAGGGTGCGGGAGACCACCGCGCTCGGCGCGGCCTTCGCGGCAGGGCTCGGAGCCGGGGTCTGGGGGTCCACCGAGGAGCTGGCCGACGTGTGGCAGCTGGACGCCCGCTTCACGCCCGGGATGGACCCCGTCGAGCGGGACCAGCGGTACGGTCGCTGGCGTCAGGCTGTGGCACGATCCTGCGCCTGGGCGACGGACGACGAGGACAACGACACGTGACACAACGACATGCCTGGGACTTCGAGCTGACCGGCGCGCTGGCCGCTCATCGTCCTACGCTGGACTGGCTGCCCGACCACCTGGCCGAGCTGCTGCCCGACGAGCCGGTGGCGTTGCACCTGCTGAGCATGGCCAGCGACCTGTGCGATGCGGGGCACATCCACCTCGACATCGTCATGTGGCTGCTGGGGGCCGATCACCTGCACTCGGTGATCGTGTCGGAGGAACACTTCGACCGGGGCCCCGAGTCGGTCGACACGACGTTCGAGACGACGGTGTCGGCCCATCCGCTGGACACGATCGTCGGCACGCAGCTGTCGTCGGCCAGCCACCCGGACGGCACCCAGCTCGACGTGTCGCTTGCGGTCATGCTGAACACGCCGGGGCACACCGGACATGCCGATCCCGTCAGCATCGAGGACCCAGACGTGTTCTCCTACGCCGTCGCCATCCAGCCGACCAGCCTGAGCTTCACGGTCGGTCCCGAACGCACCGGTGAGCTGTCGTCGTTCGCCAGCGCCCTGCTGGCCGCCCGCAACGGCTTCGCCGGCTGATCCGCCGCGGGCATCCGGTCATGCCCGGACCCCTCGAGCGCGTGGACGTCGGGGTCCGAACCCAGCCCGTGCTCAGGCGGCCCGGTCCCGCTTCTCCTCGTCCATCTGCCGGCCGAGCTCGGCCAGGTCCCCCGAGCCGATGTCGACCTCGCCCTTCTTGACCGCCGCCGCGTACTCGTCGACGTACTCCTGGCCGCTGAGCAACATCAGCTCGTACATCAGCTCGTCGGTGGCCGACCGGAGCGCGAAGCGGTCGTCGTCCTTGCCGGCGTAGCGGGAGAAGTCCAGCGGCGCACCGACCTTGATGCCGACCCGACCGCCGAAGCGGGGGAACTTCGCGCCCGGCGGCAGGATCTCGAAGACACCGATCATGGCCACGGGGATGATCGGAACGCCGCTGCGGAGGCTGAGGCGGACGGGGCCGGTCTTGCCGCGGTACAGGCGTCCATCGGGGGTGCGGGTGCCCTCGGGGTAGATGCCGAGCAGCTTGCCCGCCTCGAGGATCTCCATGCCCTTGCGGAGCGAGGCCTCGCCGGCGTCGCCGCCCTCGCGGTTGACCGGCATGACGCCGACGTTCTCGAAGAAGTACCGCTGCCAGCCGGAGAAGTAGTCGGACTTGCCGAGGAAGAAGATCGGTCGGTCGACGTAGGCAGGCAGGAAGAAGTGGTCGAGGAAGGACAGGTGGTTGGAGGCCAGGATCGCCGGCCCCTCCGTCGGGATGTGCTCTGCCCCCTCGATCCACGGCCGGTAGATCGCCGTCAGGATCGGCGGCAGGACCGTATGGATCATCTTGTACAGCAGCGGTGTCCGCTCACGCCCTGTCAACTCGTGCCTCCAGCGCCAGGCCGCGCCCGGCTCGATGGGTGGCTAGCATACGTGGCTGGCCATCCAGGGGCGAGACGTGGAATCACCGCAACGCGAAGGCATCGCGCTGACATCGTTCGACCGGGCCACGGCTGACGCGGTCGTGGCTGTGCTGTCCCGTGCCGGCATACCTGCGTGGCAGGACGCCGAACCCGACGAGTACGGCGACACTGTCGTGCGCGTGCCCGACGGGCAGCGCAACGCCGCCATGCGCGAGATGGGCTCCCGGATGGAGGAGATCGCCGACGAGATCGCGGCAGCCCCCGCCCCGCGCGTGGCCATCGGCCGAGCCGACGGCCCGGTGCATCGGGATCCCGACGACGTGCACGACGGACCACCGCTGGTCATGCAGCGCTTCCGTGACCTGCGGGTGCTGATCATCGTCGTCCTGGCCCCCCTGCTGGCCGTGACCATCGCCGGCCCGTTCCTGCCTCGGAGCCTGCGCGTCGTGGCGTTCGTCGTGATGATCGGCGCGGTGGGCGCAGTCATCTGGCACCGCCGCCGCCAGCGCTAGGCGCGTCCCGGTCGGACGGCACGGGCCGGGCGCCTTCACAGGCACGGCTCGGTGGAGAAGTCCTGGTGGCCCCTTCCGGGCTGGCAGGCGTGATCGCTGCGGTCATCGACGACCCTGCCGTCCGCGTCCACGACGATGATGCGACGCAGCGTGCGGACGGAGTCGTCCTGGTCAGCGATGTCACGGACGATCTGGACATCAACCACACCGTCCTGGCCCGCGGACGAGCCGATCAACACCCCCGTGCCGTCGATCCCTGCGTGTGCCAGTGCAACATCGACCGCCCGGTCCGTCGCGGACTGCCCAGAGCAGGCACCGAGCAGGGCCACGACCACCAAGAGGCCCACGATCCGGACGAGTCGGGGGGTCGCTGGCACCACGGGTGCGCTGGGCCGCGTTCGCATGTCGCCTCCTCGGACGGGTCTCGGCTGGGTCGATGGGTGTGGGGTTGGTCGCACCTCGTGGCGACAACCGTGGGGGTCGGGTTCTACCGGGTTCGTGCGCTCCGCGCGTGGATCCCGCCTGAACTCGAGATGCCCCGGTCGCACCTCGTGGCGACAACGGCGGGGTGTGGTTGGGCGCATCCGAGTCAGGCGATGTCGGCGGGGGAACCTCGACCGGTGCCCTTGGTCGCACCTCGCAGCGACAACAGGGTGGTTCGGGCCCGCCCTGATCCGGGTCCCCATCGCTGGACCGCGATCTGTGGTCGCGTTGTGATGGACGGGGGGAGTCGCTGGCGAAGGTGGCCCGCGTGCGGGGTCAGGCGGCGAGGGGTGGGTCGCGGCTGATCTCCACGCCTGTGTCGGTGGTCCAGATGCGTTGGCCGGGTGGGCCGTGGAGCTGGTGGTTGCGTCTGGTCTTGTCCCGATGATGGGCCGTGCAGAGCCAGGCGAGGTCTGACAGCTTCGTGGTTCGGGTGATGGCCCATCCGGTGATGTGGTCGATCTCCAGGAGATGGTCGGCGGTGCAGCCGGGTACTTCGCACTGGTAGCCGCGGGCTTCCAGTGCGGTGCGTTGCCGTGCGGTGACCTGTCGTCCGAGGTGGGCGACGGTGACGTCGGTGGCGTTGGTGATGACGTAGGCGATGTGGGCGTCCAGCATCTGTTCGCGGACTGCGGAGAGTGCGACGGGGCCGATGCCGGCGATCTCGCAGACCTCGCCGTCGGCGAGTTCGCCGCGGACGAGCGCTGAGCCGTCGACGCGGATGATCACCTTGGTCTGCCTGCCGGAGGGCCGATGTCGCTGCGGCGCCGGATGGCCGCCCCGTCCGCCACCGTGATCAGAAGGGATCGGCTCCGAGCTGTCCGCCGCGGTATCGGTCCGGTCGGTTCGGCCGGATCCGTTGTCGTTCGGGTTCGGGTTGTCAGCATTCCGGTCGTTTGGCTCCGGCCCGTCGGTCTTGAGGCCGGGCGGCGGCCTGCCCGTGGTGGTGCCGCTCGGCTCCGTGCCGCCGGGAGGGTGCGTGCTATCGGCGCCGCCGGCAACGTTGACGCTTGCGCCGGTGCTGCCGGCCCGTTCGCCGTT
Organism: Euzebya rosea; assembly: GCF_003073135.1. NCBI lineage: Bacteria > Bacillati > Actinomycetota > Nitriliruptoria > Euzebyales > Euzebyaceae > Euzebya > Euzebya rosea. The sequence continues at coordinate 1,629 of NZ_PGDQ01000026.1, read as the reverse complement.
GGCCGGGTCGGTGTTGCGGGCGTGGTCCCCGGTGCTCGGGTCGGTGCTGCCGACACGGTCGCCGTTGGGGTTGGTGCTGCCTGCGTGGTCGCCGTTGGGCGGGTCGGTGCTGCCGGTGTGGTCGCCGTTGGCCGGGTCGGTGCTGCCGGCACGGTCGCCGTTGGGGGTGGTGCTGCGGTCGCGGTCGCCGTTGAAGTCGGTACTGCCGGGGGCGTTGGAGTCGGTGTCGCTGGTGCCAGGGGCGTCGAGGAGCGTTGACTGGATCGGCGCGTTCGTGGCGGCCGTTTGGCTGTCGCCAGTCCTGCCGCCCTCTGACTGCTCAGACGGCGGCCCGATGGCGGTCGAGCCGGCCGGAGACCCCACGATGCCGGTCAGGTCACGGGTGGGGTGGTCGAGCAGGTTGAGGAGGGCGTCGAAGCGGTAGCAGGCATCGTCCTCCCGACGGCCGGCGGCGTGGGCGGCACGAAACACCGCATCGTGCTCGCCCCGTAGTGCCGCCTCGATCCGGGCACCCAGGTCACCGGGGGCCTGCAGGAACGCCTTCCACTCGCCATCGGTCTCCGTCCACGACCGAAACGCCCGCCGCGCCAGATGCCGACGGCGGGTCGCTTCCCGATCCGGATCAGCAGCGGTACGGATGTCACGGGCCCTCTTCCGCAGCTCCGGCAACGACTGCGAGGCCGCATCCACGATCAGCTCACCAGCACGATCGGGCGCATCAGCGACGGTTTCGGACACCACGACCGCCTGGTCGGTGGAGAGGGTCCCGTCGGTCACGGCCCGGTCCACCTCCGGCTGGTCGACCAGCTGCGCGGACGTCTTCAGCATCTTCCTTGCCGCGGCAGGGGTGGTGCCAGTGGCGGTGGCGATCAACGTCACCGCGTCCTTGGCCCCTGCTGTGTGGTGGGCGTCGGCCTCGGTGGTCCGGCGGGCCGCCCTGGTGAGCATCCCATCAACGATCCGGCCGGCACGACCCAGGTCGGCAACCAGTCCGGCGATGTCGGGGTCGGGGATGGCATCGGGGTCGAACCGGGAGGCAAGGGCATGGAGGTGGGTGACCAGCTCGGTCACCTCACCCGCTTCCACCACCCCTGACCCCATACCCCAGAACCCACCTCTCACCTGTCTCGATCGTGTGTTCGAGTATACCGGATCGACGGTCTTGGATCGGGTGTTTCCCCAGCTCAAACGGCATTTCTGACGGTTCGTCAGTGGTGATCGTCTCCGCTTCGTGGCTGGTGTTGGACACTGTCATCCAAGGCGGTCTGAAGTGGGCAACAACCCGACACGCGCGACGATGTGACCCGAACGGACCCATCTGTGCACAACCGACGCCCGTTGTCGATCCGAGGGGAACCCAGGCGTGCGGTCGGCCGCAGCCGGGTCTGACCACCCCTGGAGCCATGCCCGCTCTCGTCTCGGGGGGAGCAGCCGCTTGCCTCGCGTGACGACGCGCGGCGACCGCAGCTGTCCGAGGCGTCACACGCCGAACCTGGCTTCCGGCGACGATTGTGGTCAGCGGTGCACCGGTGCACCCGCCGCGACAATCGTAGGGGGACGCCAATCGTGGGCGCCCACGCCGAGCGCCGGGGGACGCCAATCGTGGGCGCCCACGCCGAGCGCCGGGGG
>NZ_PGDQ01000025.1 GCF_003073135.1 Euzebya rosea | reverse complement strand
CGTGGGGCGAGGCGGTTGGCGTGCGCGATGTGCGACGCCTGCGGTCGGGTGCCGGGTGGGGCTGGTCGCACCTCGCAGCGACAGGGCGTGGGGCGAGGCGGTTGGCGTGCGCGATGTGCGACGCCTGCGGTCGGGTGCCAGATGGGGGTGGTCGCACCTCACAGCGACAGGGCGCGGGCGCGAGGGGCAGTCCGCGATGCTCGACGCCACGCTCCAGTGTCGGATCGGGCTGGTCGCACCACAACGACAGGCGCGAGGACTGGCCGTTGCAGTGAGCGACTGGCGATGGAGCGCTCGAGGCGTCGGATTGAGGCAATGGAGGTCCGGCTTGGTCCCGGACCGGCCAAGGTCAGCGGTCTGGCGATGGGGCGGCCAGCCAGGGCTGTCGTCGGATGCAGGTAGCTCGGGGGCTTCGTCGGCGACCGAGGGGGTCAGAGCCCCTTCACGAACCACTTGGGGATCGTCCCACTCGGGATGGTCGCCGTAGGCGGTGTGCCCAGTGCGTTCGCCGTGGTCCTCTGGCTGTAGGCAGCCCGAGGGCGTCGACCCGGGCCGCTCGGGGCTCGACAGCGCCGGGTCGCCGTAGGCGGTGTGCCCAGTGCGTTCGCCGTGGTCCTCTGGCTGTAGGCAGCCCGAGGGCCCCGCCGGCGGCGGGGTGCGGATCAGATCGGTAGTCGACCATCGCCCGGGTCGCCCCGGTCCAGCCCAGCCCGGTCCGGGTCGGAACAGTCCTGACCAGTCCCGTCCACGAGCTCGGCTGCCGTGCTGACCGGCCCCGCGCTGGTGGTCGGGTCGGCGATGCTGGGTCTGGGGTTGTCGTCGGGGAACCTGGTTGTCCGTGTCACGGTTTCACCCTCGCGGGTGCGGGTGATGGTGACGGTGCCGGTGGGCAGGTCGAAGTCCAGCAGCCAGCCGTCGTGGTGCACCGCGTTGTGATGATGGCGGCACAACGGCACCCCGTTGTCCTGATCGGTGGGGCCGCCGTGACGCCACCACTGGACGTGATGCAGATCAGTCCAACCGATCGGCCTGCCACACGGCCTCCGATCAGCAGTCGGGAACGCACAGCCACCGAACAACAGGTTGGCGGCGGTGTGCTGGGCTGTCGTCCACGCCCTGGTGGTCCGACCGATGTCCAACGGCATCCCCCGAGCATCGATGATCGCGCGGGTCAACCGGGCATCACACGCCAACCGACGCGCCGTCTCCGGCGAGACCACCGTCCCGAACCCTGCCACCCCGGCCACCTCGGCCTCACCCGTCAACGTCGTCAGCGGCACGGTCACCGTCACGTGGGGCTTGATGCCACGCGACGTGGGCAGCTCACCTGCATGCAGCCCGGCGGTGATCAGGTCGAGGAACGCGTCGTAGCGACGCTGCTCGGGGGTTCGTCGTTCGTCCTCGGGGGTGTTGGGCGGGTCGAAGGTGTGGGCTGCCTCGATGCCGGCGTGGAGGAGTTCGCGGTCGGTGTCGGTCAGCACCACCCGCAGGACCGTCTGCCCGGTGATCCGATCCGACCCGAACGTCACCGATCGGCGGGCCCGCTGCGCCGCGACCGCCCGTTCCAGCGCCGCCACATCAGCGGCCCGCATCGCATTGGCTTCGGTCCGCACCCGATCAGGCGACGCCCCCGCCACCGCCGATCCCAACAGGGCCTCTTGGCGGGCCCTCCGGGCCGCCTCGTCCGCCGCTGCCCGCTCCCGCGCAGCCTCGGCCCGCTCGCGGGCGAGCTGTTCCTCGCGTGCAGCAGCTTCCCGGGCCAGCCGCATCCGTTCCGCCAGGGTGGCGGCTTCTGCCTGGGCCCGCTCATCAGCCAGACGACGCTCCTGGCGTTCGGCGTCCTGCCGTGCGGCCTCGGCCCGGGCGGCGGCGTCCTGATCGGCGGCCTGCTTCTCCGCCGCCGCGACCAACCCGGCCGCATGATCCCGCGAGATCACCCCGGCCTGCAGCCGGTCCAGCACCTCCGCCTCGTCAGCCAGCCCGACCGCCAGACGCACCTCACGTGCCGCTGTGGCCCCGGACAGGCCGAACACCCCCGCCACCCACGCCGACAACGACACCGCCCCGTCCGAAGACGGCAACCCCGCCACATCAGCCGCCACGATCCCCCGCAAACGCGCCGCCGACAACGCCGCGTCGATCCCGGCGAGTCCCTCCATCGCGCGTCGGACCGTCCAGGGCTCAATGGTCCCTGAGGAACCGTCGCTGGTCACCCCCGAGGCGGTGCCGGCAGCCATGCCCGCCAGCCAGTCGTTCAACCGGCCCAGGACACCCAGCGCCTCACCCACCAGCACAACCGGATCACCCGTGCCGCCGGCGTCCGCCCTGCCGGCGTCCGCCCTGCCGGCGCCTGTCCTGCTGGTATCCGCGTGGTCGGCACGGGCCTCGTCGGCATCCGTCGCGACGTGAGCTGACGCGAGGGCACCGGCATCTGCGGCGTCACCGGCCACGGGTGCACCGGCCCCCTGGGGGCCACCGGCACCCTCCGGACCGCCGGATGGCCCTCCCTCGTCGTCCGGTGGCTCGGCGAGGTAGGCCGCGACGTCCTCCTCCGCAAGCCACACCTCCGCCAGCCGGCCACCCCAACAGCAGGCCTCCCCAACCTCCCTCACGTCACCACCGCCAGCCGGTTGCCGTTCACGCCCAGCGGCCGCCGAGCCACCCTGGGGCAGGTCCTCCGCGAGGTAGGCGACGACGTCCTCCTCCGACAGCCACACCTCAGCCAACCGGCCACCCCACCAGCTGCCCGATCCGGCTGCACCCACCTCGTCCTGACCAGCCACCCGCCGGTCCACCGCCGTGGTCATCGTCGCGTTCACCTCCTCCCGGAATCCAGTTCTCGATGTACGGATCAAGGTACGCCTGGGGTGTGACATCGGGCTCTTGGAGGGCTGTTCGGGGGTCGGTCGGCTGCTCGCCGTGTCGATGGGACGCTTGTCCAGACCGGAGTCCCGGGACGTGCATCAGGTGGTCCGGTCCGCCGCTACCCGGACTCGGCGGGTCCGGCTGGTCATCAGCGTCCCAGATCAGGCGTCAGCACCGTTCGACGAGGCAGAGGCACCGGTGTGCGGCCTCGGCGCCGGCCGAAGTTCGTCCCCGAGCGCGACGTTGGCCGGCCCAGTGGTACCGGGCCGGCCAACCGAGCAGACGCTACTGGCCGGTGTTCACGTACTGGATGCACTGCCCCTGGTTGCGGAACGAGGGGTTGTCGAAGGTGGCCCAGCCGCCCTTCTTGCACTCGTCCTTGTTCGTGGGCGGCGCCGTGTCAGCCACACCGTTGCCGTCCTCGTCGACCTCGAAGTCGTAGACGGTCGTGTCGCCGCCTCCGGTCAGCACCACGTTGTCGAGGTAGCCGTCCAGGCCGACGTCGCTCGTCGACGTGTCGCCGACGTTGATCGCGAACACCCGGATGGTTGAACCGGGCAGAAGGGAGTCCATCGCAGCTGGAGTGGTGGGACAGGTCTCCGGTGACGTTCCTCGGGTATGAACGGGGTAGCTCGCCGAGGTGTCGAACGTCACGGTCGTCCAGTCCAAGGTCGAGCCCGTCGTCGGCACGACGTCGTAGCGGCAATCGTAGAAGTTGGTCTCCGGTGTCCCGCCGAAGTTGGCGTACACGTTCAGGTAGAACTCGTTCTCGTCAGCCGCTGTCCCGCCGGCCCCGATGAGGAAGTCATAGGAGAGCGACTCGATCTCCGCCACCGGGGTCAGCACGAACAACTCGGCGATGAACTTGTCTAATCGGTTCGTGCCCCCGATGGGTTCGATGTACACGCTGCCGGCCCCGATGCTCGCCTTGGCGTTGGTGAACTCATACGGGGTCGAGGTGGTTGTGTCACGGTTGAACATCCAGCCTGGTTCGTTCTCGGCCGCTGCGGTGTCTCCTGCCACGACCACCGTGGTGGTCGCGGCGCCTGCTGGCAACGCCATCACCACCGCCAGAAGCGTGCAGCCCAACATGATCGACAAGCGTCGCATTGCGTTCCCTCTCGTTCCGGACGGGGCGCCCGCTGCGACCCCCGCCTCCCCTGTATCGCCCGCGTCGGGTGATTGCAGAACCCTAGAACCGCATCGCCCCTGTCAGCAAGGAAACCTGATAACGAATCGACTGCTAGTGACAGCGAGTGAGGATCAGCTGGGAGTGGTGGCTACTGCCCGGATCTCGAGGACGGGGTAGTCGCGGGTCGAGCTGCTGGTGATCCGGTCCGCGCCCGCGTGCGTTCGGCGAGCCCACGTGATGGCCAGCGTCTGGGTGTAGGTGTCGACGCGTTCGTAGAGGTGGGTGATGTCGGTGTCGGCGCCGTCGTGGCCGGGGGCGGTCGAGGTGTAGTGCCGAGGGTGGCCGAACTCCTGGGCGTGGACGTCGCCGGTGTCCACGGCGAACTCCACCGCCTCCAGCTGGCACGACACTCGGTATCCGGCCACGGTGCCCGTCTCGGTCACCTGATGCGGCCCGGCAGACCAGAACCACGTCTCGAGGCCGGTGTAGCCCTCCTCCGGCGGGCTGGTCGCCAGCACCGGCTCGGGAGCCGTCGGGCAGAGGGCGGCGACGATCTGGCCATGCGTCGGGGGAGGGTCGGCGACTCCGTCCCCGTCGACGTCGGGGCAGTAGGGGATGGCGTCCGACTGCTCCGCCCCGGCGTCCACGATCCGGCCGCCCGCGCAGCCCTCCGCATTGCCCACCACGCCGAGCGTGGCAGAGCCCGGGAGGGCGTCAAGCACCCCGACGCAAGCGAGCGGCCCTAGGACGCAGGCGTTCCCGCCGTTGTCCCCGCCGTGTCCTCCTCCGCCGGTCGGGTCCCCGGCGTCGACGGCGCCAAGCAAGAGGGTGGCAATGAGGGAAACGGCTGCTGGCCGGCTCAGCAGACTTCGCATGAGTAGCCCTCCTCCGACGCCGATCGGCGAAGCCACTCGACGGCGACTTCGCCTCGAGCCAACGCATCCTCCACGTCTGACTCACCGACTAGGAAGGGCCCGAACGTCGCCAGGATCTCACCCTCGAATGAGATGACGTACCCCCAATGGGCCGTTGTGGCGGAGGTGTCGTCTTCGTGTTGATACGTGGCGCTCCACAGGGCCGTGTAGACCCTTTGACTTGGGTAGATGTCCTCGACTCCACCGAAGGCATTGAACGCCTCGGACAGTTCGGCTCCGCCGAACGCGGGGCGGGTCACGGGTTCGCCTAGTTGGACTGCCTCTGCTGCCACCTCTGCGGTGATCTGGTCCCACAGCCAGTCCGGTTGGTTCTCCTCCGCCGGATCTGCCCAGAAGTTCGCGTAGCCGAAGGTTGACCCCGGCGCCGCGTCCGGGTGGGTGATCTCGGCTACCGACCCGATAGTGCGCCACGGGCCCTCCGCCGGGCCGCCGCGGAACAGCACGGTCTGGCCCTCCGGCACGGCCGACACCGACGGGGAGGGAGACGGCGTCGGCTCCGCCCCCTCCGTCTCGCTCGGCTCCACCTCCACCTCGGACTCAGTCGCCGTGGGCTCGGGCGCGGTCGTCGGCTCGGGCCCGGGCGTCATGACCGCGGTGGCCACCGGCTCGGGCTCGGCCCCCGATCCGCGCGTCACCCAGGCCACCCCGACCCCAACCACGATCACCACCATGACGGCGACCGCGACCATCTGCTGGCCCCACTCGCTCACCGCGTCCACTCCCCTACGCGCACTGCACCGACTGCCGACTGCACCCCTTGACCTCCCCTGGCCGCACACCGACCGCTCGCCGGTGCACGGGGAAGGCTACGACGAACCCCGCCCCCTCCTCATCCGCTTGTCCACAGGCCCCCCGCCGACCACACCAGACCCGACCCCACGAGACCCGAAGCCGAAGCCGGCGGCAGCTGCACCCGCCACGCGCTCCGACCGAACGTCGCCACGGTCAGCAGGCCGCCGGGCTGCACGTCCAGGTCCATCGCCGGCGCCTTCGGCAGGTTCCCGCCGACCGCCAACCACACCGGCTCACCCCCACCCTCAACCAGGGACACGAACACGCCGACATCCGACGCCACGACGACTCGCCCGTCCCCGACCAGCACGAGGTCGTTCACCGGCGCCGCAGGCAGGTTGCCCGACACGTCCGCCCACGTCTCCCCTCCATCACGGGTCAAGAGAACCCGCGCCGCATCGTCTCCCGTCCGGAAGCCCGAGAACGTCACGAACACCACGTCCGCATCCGCCGGGTCGATCGTGATCCGCGTCACCCAATCACCGGGCAGCACACCCTCACCGACCCGCTCCCACGTCTCCCCACCATCAATGGTCCGGTGCACCAACCCGTCATCGGACCCCGCCCACACGACCGAGGGGTCGCTCGCCGCCCCCGCGATCGTGGTAAGGGTCTGGTACGGATAGCCCGCCGGGTCGATCTCCAGCTCCCCACCCCCCGTCAGATCGGGCGAGATCGCCTGCCACGTCAACCCGGTGTCGTGCGAGACGTTCACCCGCTCGGACCCGTAGTACATCGTCGTGGACGACCCCCCGTGGTACTCCACCGGCGCCATCCAGTTCGTCCGCGCCACCGACGTCCCCACGAACGGCGTCCCCACCAGCTCACCGCCCAGCGCGTACCGGCTGCACGCCCCGTACTGCGAGCACCCGTAGATCGTCGTGTCCACCGTGGGGTTGAACTGGACCTCCAACCCATCCCCACACCCGAAGCTGTCCCACCCATCGACCGCCGGCGTCGACCCCAACGAGTAGTTGCGCACGCACCCGTTGTCCTGCAACCCGGCCAGCAGCTTCGAGGGGTCCAGGTCCGAGACGTCCAGCGTGTACAGCTGCGTCCACGCCTCACCGGTCGCCTTCTGCCACGACCCGCCGTTGACGTCGGAGCGGTAGAGCCCGCCGTCGTTGCCCAGGTACACCCGCCCCTCGACCGCCGCGTCCCACACCATCGCGTGCTGGTCGGCATGCACCCCACCGGAGGAGGAGAACGACGCCCCACCGTTGCTCGACACGCTCAGCGACACACCCGGGATCCACACCCGATCGGCGTCGGCGGGGTCGACGAAGATCCGCCCGAACCACCAGCCGAACGACGACTGCGACGGCACCGACCCAACCCGCTCCCACGACCCCCCGCCATCGGAAGAACGGAACAGCCCGTTGCCCGAGGACCGGCCGAACGTGTCGATGACTGACACGTATACGACCTCGGGGGAGGAGGGGGCCACCGCCACGCCGATCCGGCCGATGTCGGCGTTGCCCGGCCCGAAGTCGGCGGCGTTGACCACCGACCACGTCTCGCCGCCGTCGAGGGTCACCCACAGGCCCGACCCCTCGCCGCCGTAGGTGCGGATCTCCGGCTCGCGCAGGTGGTCCCACATCGCCACGTACACCCGGTCCGGATCGGTCGGGTCCATAGCCAGGTCCACCGCACCGGTCGTGTCGTTGAGCCCCGCCAGCACCAGCTCCCAGCTGTCCCCACCATCAACGGAGCGGTACAGCCCACGCTCCCCGCCGGGGAGGTACAGATGGCCCGCAGCCGCCGCCCAGATCACGTCGGGGTCGGTCGGGTGCACGAGGATCCGCCCGAACGCCGCGGTGTCGGACAGGCCGACGTGCTCCCAGGTCACCCCCGCGTCAACAGACCGGTACATGCCGGTCCCGCCGAAGGTGAACGAGCCGCCACCGGGGTTGGCCTCGCCCGTCCCCGCGAACACCACGCCGTCGACGGTCACCGCCAGCGCACCGATCGCCGGGGTCAGGTCGTCGGGCCACGCCGGCTGCACGGTCGCCCCGGCGTCGTCGGAGCGCCACACCCCTCCCGAGGCTGCCGCCACCCACACCGTGTCCGGCCGGGTCGGGTCGACCGCGAGGTCGGTCACGCGCCCGCCGATGTTGGTCGGGCCCATCAGCGTCCACTCGGCGGCCGCCAGCGCCGGGTCGACGTCGGCCGTCAACGCCTCCACCGCGCCTGCATCCTCCAGCGCCGCGGCGTAGGCCCGCCCGTCGGGCAACCCCCGGGCGGCGTTCATCCAGTCCGCCGGCTCGGCCAGCGGGCCGATCGCCGTGCGGGGGTCGAAGGCCACCGTCGTCTCGGCGGGCAGCGTGGCCAGCACCAGGCCGACGGCCAGCAGGAAGGAGACGAGGAGGGCGACTGGCGGGGAGACGCGCGAGAGGGTCATGGGCGCCTACTACGCCGCGACGCCCCAGAACTCCTGCACGATTTGTTGCGTGACCGACGATGGACCGCTCGCGTGACCGCCGAAGACACGGGACGAGGGCACCACGCACGGAACCCCAGCGTTAGGAGTCTCACAGGCCCGCCCATCAGGCCCCTCCCACGGTTGCTCCACAACGTGGTGGCATGTTGATTCGCCACCCCTCACCAGAGATCAGCACCGCCGCCCCACCAGCCACAACCCGGCGCGACGCCGTCCGCCGGTTCGTCGAGGACCGGCTCGCCGTCCCCCCCGTGGATCCTCGTCGTCCAGCTCTTCATCGGCACGGGCTGGCTCCGCGCCGCCATCGAGAAGATCATCGACGTCGAGTGGTGGAACGGCACGTGGCTGTCCACGTTCCTCGACCAGCACGCCGGGACCGCGCTGCCGTGGTACCAGCCGTTCGTGGACGTCGTGGTCGAGCCCAACGTCCTCCTGATATCCGTCGTCGTGGTGGTGGCCCAGCTGTTCGCCGCCGCCACCCTGCTGTCCGGGAGGAACCTGCTGGCCGGTATCGCCGTCGGCGCGTTCCTGAACCTCAACTTCGTCGCAATAGGCGCGGTCGACCCGTCCATCTTCTACCTGATCTGCCAGCCGCGATCCTGCTGTGGGCGCTCCACGGTGCGAGGACGCGGTCCTTCCGGCTGCTCGCCACCGGATCCGTTGCGCTGGCGGCGCTCAACCTGCCGTTCGTCTCCACCCTCGACCCGCACGAGGTCATCCAGGACCCCGGCGATCATCCTGGTGACCCTCGGCCCGCTGGTCGCCACGACAAGCGTCCTGTCCGTGTGGCAGTCCCACACCCCTCGCCACCCGGCGGTGGACACCTAGCCCCATTCCCCCAGTAGCGCCCGACGAGGCCCATCAGACTTTGGTGGGCCCGAACTCGGACGCGAGGGTCCCCCAGTCTTCGGCGGGGCTGGCGACACTCGGGCAGCACTTGCGAGGGTGCCTCTGTGATGTAGTGACGGCCGCCGCCGGACTGGGCCTACCCGTCGATCAGTTGCGTCTCGCCTCCGCGTTCCGACGCCGCGTGATAGCTTGACCACCGCTTCCGAGAGAGGGTGGGTCATGCGACTGCAGTACAGAGCCTTGAATGCTGTCAACGGGGTGCTGCTAAGGCGGAACCTGGTGGTGACACCGTCCCTGTTCCAGCGCCCGAACGGGCACGCCCTGTCACTGGCGGAGCATTCGTTCGACTACATACGTGCTGCCACGATCCGAGAGGCTCTGACCTCTCTGGACGAGCGCGGCATCGACGGCGACATCGCGGAGCTGGGCGTCTACCAAGGCCGCACGTCGGCGCTGATGAACGCCACCAGCCCAGACCGGACCCTGTACCTGTTCGACACCTTCGAGGGCTTTGACGAGCGCGACCTCGCGGTCGAGCGAGCCAACGCCTACTCCCACGGCAAGGTCGAGTTCGAGGACACCAGCGAAGCCGCCGTCATGGCCCGCATGCCCCACCCTGCCCACTGCATCCCCGTGAAAGGGTTCTTCCCTGAGAGCGCTGGAGACGTCGACGCCAAGTTCGCCCTCGCGGTCATCGATGTCGACCTGTACCAGCCGATTCTTGAGGGCCTGCGATGGTTCTGGCCTCGACTGGCCCCGGGCGGTGTCATCTTTGTGCACGACTTCGGTACGACGAAGTTCAAGGGTGCACGGGCGGCAGTCCAGAAGTTCTCGGCCGAGCAGGCGGTCCACTACCTGCCGCTGCCGGATACGGCCGGGTCGGTAGTGTTCATAAAGTCCTGACCGACGGTTCGGTCGACAGAACCTGCACGGACCCGGTCGCCAACCGGGCGCACAACTGCGTCTTGCCAGATGCGATGTCGCGCACGAACAATCGACTTGGTCGGTGGCCGGGGTGCCTGGCGTAGACACCTCCGTGACCTGCTTGTACCCAACCCGGTGGTGTGCCCCTGCGCGTTCACGTCGAAGTAGGTTGTCCAGCCCCGTACGGCGCGGAGGAACGACTTCAGTGCCCGTTCGGTGGTCGCCAGAATCGTGGTCGGCGTACCACTGCCAGTGTTGGCGTCCGCCACATGGAGCCCGATGGTGTTCGAGGGGTGGATGAGTTGGAGGAGCATGGCGAAGACGTCGGTGGTGAAGTTGATCGGGAACCGAAGTCCGCCGCCACCCTTGTCGGTCGGGTCGAAGATCATGGTCCGAGTGCCCACGGCGCTGTCGGGCGTCGTGGTCGTCTCGAAGTGGGTAAGAATGACCTGGGTCTCCGGGACGCCGGACCCGTCGGCGATCCCGGTCGTACCCTGCTCAATCCGACAGAACGCGATGACGTGGCCCCGGCCACCCCAGGCCGAGCTGGTCGAGAGGTCGAACGCCGACGTGAACGCCTAACATCCGATGACCACGTCGTCGTTTATGTCCACGATATTGTAGCCGGTGAGACAGTTGTTGGCCTGACCTGCGCAGAACCGGGTTTCGTTTACCCGCGAGCCGAGGTCATAGCCGATGGTGCAGGTCTCGGCGGCGACGTCAGTGAAGTTGTTGGACAACGACGCCTGTCCCGAAACGTCTGGGTCGTTGAGCTTGATACCGGTAGGTGAGGTTGGTCGTGGCGACGTTGTCGTAGCGGCCCAGCGTGGAGTTCAACACCTCCAACCCGACGGGCGTGCCTGACGCGCCGCCCCGACAGGGGCAGGTCGCACAACCCCTGGCCGATAGGTGCGGGCACCGCTCGTCTGGGTGATGGCCGACCCACCCGAACCGGTGTAGGCCAGCGTCGTCCGGCCGTTGTCCGCATCCCGGATGAGTACGTTCTGGAGCTCGATGCCGGTGGAGTAGGAGAACGTCCCCAGCCCCTGCTCTCAATCAGGCCACCCGCAGCGAGCAGTGCCGCGATGGCCGTCGCAACGGTGCCGTCCCCCGAGGAACGGCCGTTGTTGGCATCCAAGCCCGAACGCGGTGGTGTAGCGCACCGCGTCACCGGACGGGACCGGCTGACTCATAGGTGGTGCTAAGTGCAGTCTAGATCGTTCCGAGTTCGTCGACGTAGTTAAAGGCGGACGAGTCCCCGTAGAAGCGCAGGTTGGACAGAGTCTGCGCGACGGGGGCGTCGCCGAAGTTGAGCGGCAGCGTGTCCATCTCGTCGTGGGCAGGGTCATAACCAGGGCGATTGCGACGGCGATGACCTCGTCGGTGTTGGCTGTCTACGAGGCGGTGGCTCGTCGGTCGTCGTTCTGGTGTCCGCGTCTGTGTCGGCGGGCCGCGTCGGCGTACTCGGTCGGTTCGACGTCCGAGTACGTGGCGCTGTCCCCAGCCGTCGATACCTCCGCGGTGGGGTTGTCGGTGTCGAAGCCGCACGTGACAGCCCTCAGGACCGGTACCAGCATGAGGGCCAGCAGGGTCGGACGGCTAGACATCGGGTTTCCTTCGGATGTCGGACTCCCGCGAGCCCAGAGGGGTCACATCGGTGGGGCACGGTGGGTGAGGGCCTGTGACGGAGATGTCGTTCCGCCGGTAGCGTTGGCAGGGTGCAGGAGGAGGTCACAAGCGGGGGAGGGGCGGGCGCGCGGCGGGCGGTGGTGGTCGCCGTCCTGCTAGGGGTGCTGACCTACTCGGCGGGGGCGGTCTGGGTATTCGGCGCCTCACCCGACCCGTTGCCCGGCGACGCCGACGTGATCTTAGTCCTGGCCGGCAACGACCACCGCGCGGTGACAGGCATGGACCTGCTTGAACACGGGGCGGCGCGGGAACTGGTCATCACGTTCATCGCCGACGACGCCGATGATCTGAGACAGGCCTCTGCTGCCCGGATCTGTGCCGACCCGCCTCCCCACGTGCGGTGTATGGACCCCGACCCCGACACCACCCGGGGAGAGGCTGCGGTGTTCGCCGCGATGGCGAAGGAGGAGGGGTGGGACGACGTGATCCTCGTCACGGCCGGCTTCCACGCCCGGCGGGCCGAGGCCACCGTCGCCGGGTGCACCGACGCCGAGCTGTCGGTGGTGCACGCGCCATACCTGAAGACGCCGTGGCTGGATGCGGGGTGGGTGGTCCACGAGACCGGTGGGCTGCTCGCGCTGCTGATCGACCCGGCCTGCTCCTGAGCGGTTCCGCAACAGGACTGGCAACGGGGTGGCGCACGTACCGCCGGTACCTCTATACATGCGGGTGATGAGCGACCTGACCAAGATCCTTCTCGACGAGTCCGAGCTGCCGACCGCCTGGTACAACATCGTGCCGGACCTGCCGACGCCGCCTCCGCCGCCGCTGCACCCGGGCACGCACCAGCCGATCGGCCCCGAGGACCTCGCGCCGCTGTTCCCCATGGCGCTGATCGAGCAGGAGGTGTCGGCCGAGCGCTACATCGACATCCCCGAGGAGGTCCGGGAGGTCTACAAGCTGTGGCGCCCGAGCCCGCTGTACCGGGCGCGACGGCTGGAGAAGGCGCTGGGGACGCCGGCGCGGATCTACTACAAGTACGAGGGGACCAGCCCGGCGGGGTCGCACAAGCCCAACACGGCCGTGCCGCAGGCGTACTACAACGCCCGTGAGGGTGTGCAGCGGATCACCACCGAGACGGGAGCGGGCCAGTGGGGGTCGGCCATGTCGTTCGCGTGTGCGCAGTTCGGGCTTGAGCTCGACGTGTGGCAGGTGGCGGCCAGCTTCACCCAGAAGCCCTACCGCGGGTCGATGATCCGCACGTGGGGCGCGACGATCCACTCGAGCCCCTCGGAGCTGACCGAAGCCGGGCGGGCAATCCTGGCGCAGGATCCGAACTCGCCCGGCAGCTTGGGCATCGCCATCAGCGAGGCCGTCGAGATGGCCGTGAAGGACGAGCACACCAAGTACGCGCTGGGGAGCGTGCTGAACCACGTGCTGCTGCACCAGACGGTGATCGGTGAGGAGGCGCTGAAGCAGTTCGCCAAGGTCGGGGACACGCCGGATGTGATCGTCGGCTGCACCGGCGGCGGCTCGAACTTCGCCGGCCTGACCTTCCCGTTCCTGCGGGAGAAGCTGGGCGGGTCGATCAGCCCGCGGGTCATCGCCGTCGAACCGGCCGCGTGCCCGTCACTGACCAAGGGGGAGTACCGCTACGACTTCGGTGACACCGCCGGCATGACGCCGTTGGTGAAGATGCACACGCTGGGCCACGACTTCGTCCCCGACCCCATCCACGCCGGTGGGCTGCGGTACCACGGCATGTCGCCGCTGATCAGCCACATGTACGAGGAGGACATGTTCGAGGCCGAGTCCATCGGTCAGGTCGAGTGCTTCGAGGCCGCCGTGCAGTTCGCCCGTACCGAGGGCATCGTCCCGGCCCCCGAGCCCTCCCACGCACTGGCGGGCACCATCCGCGAGGCGCTGAAGGCCAAGGACAAGGGGGAGGAACGAGTGCTCCTGACGGCATTGTGCGGCCACGGTCATTTCGACATGGCGGCCTACGACGCCTACTTCGCGGGCGACCTGAGCGACTATGACTACCCGGAGGCCAAGATCGCCGATGCGATGAGTCGCGTTCCGGCGATCGAAGGTCCGGTCAGTAGACGGGAATAGTCCACACGTGCCTATACCTCTGGGAATCTGACCAAAAATCAGGTTCAGCCGAGATCCACTGGCCGACGTCCATGAACTAACATGCTGTCATAGT
Organism: Euzebya rosea; assembly: GCF_003073135.1. NCBI lineage: Bacteria > Bacillati > Actinomycetota > Nitriliruptoria > Euzebyales > Euzebyaceae > Euzebya > Euzebya rosea. Next base: position 34,666 of record NZ_PGDQ01000025.1, on the reverse strand, counting down.
GCCGACATATCTCCTAGAACACGGATGGCCCTTTGGCTACCCAGCGTGCGAGTCCGCGGTACTGGTTCACCTTGCAGAAGCGCGGTACACCTTCACTCTTGTAGACTCTGCATGCCCCAGAACACGGTCATCTGTAGGCCCGTATGGAAAGCAAAGACTTGCGAGAATCGAAGACTGTCGCCGGCACGAGGGCCCCGCGCGTCCTGATAGCGATGCCTGTACTAAACGAGGCGCCACATATTCGCAGACTCCTAGAGGGCTTGAGGACGGGGACTTACCCAGTGTCTAGGCTTCGCGTACTTGTCCTTGACGGGGGCAGCACGGACGGCACGGTTGGCCTTGTAGAGGACTACGGCCGCAAGTATGACTTTGTGGAACTTCTACATAATCCGGGAGGCTCCAAGCCTGCGGCCCTGAATCTAGCCCTCCAGCGACGAAAGAACTACGAGGTTTTTGTCCGGTTAGACGCTCACGCTTCGTATCCCTCCACGTACCTGGAGGACCTAGTTGGCTTCCTCATGGATAGTGGAGCAGACAACGTGGGGGGCGTCCGAGATACCCATATCCCATCGAGGCTAGTCGGGGCCGCTTTGGCTGCGCTCTTGAATGATCCGTTTGCGGCCGGTGATGCGAGCTATCGACTTGGGAGCGCAGAACCAAAGGACGTCGATACAGTGTTCGGGGGCTGTTATCGGATGGATGTATTTGACCGAATAGGTCTATTTGATGAGCGTTTGCTTCGAGCGCAGGACCGAGAGTTTAACTACAGGCTTCGTCATGCTGGGGGCCGAATAGCGATGTCTCCTACTATTCGTTGTGAGTACGTCGCGAGGTCTTCCGTTAAGGAATCGATCAAATGGACATTCGACGGGGCACGTTGGTTGTTCTATGCCGACTCACTTACAGACTTTCGATTGCTGGCACGACGGAATTTCGCCCCTCTAAGCCTCTTGCTGCTGGGTCTTACTTGGCTCGGACTCCTAAAAGGGAGGTGCTCCAAACTAACCTATGCTCCGATCCCCTATGTCGCGTTGTCCCTAGTCTATGCGAAGCGAAGTGCCGACAGATTGGGACGGTCTGACGTATTGCCTGTTGTAGCCCTTCTATACCCGATCCACCACGTTGCCTACGGTGCCGGTTCGCTACTTGGCCTACTTGATCGTGTGGTACGTCGATGAACGCCACGGAAGTGCTGTTGCCACAGTTCGTGTTTCCTCGCGGTCGGGTCGCTATGGCAACCGCGTTGAGAATTCTAAATCTTGACCCGAAGTCTCGGGTCGGTCTTCAGGCATACACCTGTCGTGCCGTGCCTGACGCGGTGGTTGCTGCCGGGCACCATCCGGTGTTTGTAGATACGGCCGAGAGGTCCATCTTCCCTGGTGCGGCGCAGGTGAGATCTGCGGGTCACCTAGACGCCTTTATTGTTCAGCACACGTTCGGTGCGACGTTCCCCCGAACTTCACTGGAAGCGCTCCCGTCCTCCGTGCCAATTATTGAGGATGCCGCGCATCGAACGGATGCACCGTACTTTGAGGAGGGTCGGGCGTTCGCAAGTGTCTTCTCCTATGAGTGGGGAAAACCACTGCCCTTGGGCAGGGGAGGCGGACTAGTCCTCAACGAAGAATATCGCCGACTTCTAGCAGATGTCTATGCGGCGTCCTATGAGTTGGCCCCATCCGATCCAGTTCATGACGCAATGGCCGCGGCATTCAGATACTCCTATCGGCCAGAGACATACTGGGCACTAAAAGCGAGTTTCAACCTCATCGGAAGATTTTCATCTAAGGGAAACTTTGACATCAATGATACGGAATTCAGGAGAAGGTTGGAACCCGGCACGGTCGCGCGAATCGAAACCGTGGGGCGCAAACGCGCCGAACGCGAACCGCACCTTGGGGCCATCCGATCCATCTATGACGCCGTCGTAGGTGCCTCCGTGGACCATGAAGACGAGGCAGAACTTCTTCGTTACCCAATATGGGTGGCCGACAAGGCCAGAGTGCTCTCGGCTGCCAGGCGTCGGTTTATCGAATTGGCAGACTGGTTCGCGACCTCCGTAGACCCCCTAACAGATGACCTAGTGCCCCAGATCTACAACTCCCAGATTGCTCACACTCGGAATGCAAGAGAAGCCTCTCAGCACATCGTGTCGCTTCCCATCACACCCCGACTCTCGTTGGGTGAGGCTGCCCGAATAGCACGTTTCGCCCGCAGTTGGAAGGAATAGCCGTTATGCCAGTTACCTACTTTCCCTACTCCGAACACTACAAAGTTGACCGGGCCAGTTACCAGAGGGCAATCGAAGGTGTCCTCGAATCAGGTGGCTTCATTCTGCAGAAGGCATTAACGGATTTCGAAGTGGCGTTCTCGGATTACCTCGAGGTGCCTTCGGTGGTTGGCGTCAACAACTGTACCGACGCCTTGGAGATCGCTCTGGAACTACTGAGCCTGCCCGCGGGAGGCGAGGTCTTAGTCCCGTCACATACATTTGTGGCCACAGCCGAAGCTATCCACTGGGCTGGACTTAAACCCATTCTGGTAGACTGTGGGGAAGACCACCTTATCGACCTAGAGCACGCTGAGAGTTTGATTACATCCCGCACGGTCGCTCTAGTGCCGGTCCATCTCAATGGTCGAGCCGTCCACCCCGCTGCCATCAAGAGGCTTGCCGAACGGCATGACCTTCGGGTGGTGGAGGATGCGGCGCAAAGCGTCGGGGCGCGCGTCGACGGTTTGACCGCAGGTACAGTCGGTGACTTCGGGGCCTATAGCTTCTACCCGGCCAAATTGCTCGGAGCGTTCGGGGACGGGGGGGCACTGGTAAGTCGCCATGGGGACATGTTGCCCCGCATGCGGGCCTTCCGCGACCATGGACGAGATGAAACCGGTGAGATCAGGACGTGGGGTAGGAACAGTCGAATGGACACGGTGCAGGCGGCGGTCCTGTCCGTGCAATTGGAAAAGTACGAACGGACAGTGGACCGTCGCCGGGACATCGCGTCCCTGTATGATCAGGAGTTGCGGGACTTGCCCCAGTTGCGCCTACCTGCGCCCCCTGGCGAGGAACCGAATAGGTTTGACGTCTTTCAGAACTATGAGATCGAAGCGCATGATCGAGATGAGTTGAGGGACGCGTTGGCAGACCAGAAGATTGGAACTCTTCTCCCTTGGGGAGGGAAGGCACTTCACCAGCTTGGGTTGCCTGGTTTAAGTGGCGACTGTCCGAGAACGACTGAGGTTTTCTCTCGTATCCTCATGTTGCCGATGAACCCCTATATGTCTGATGCGGACGTCCTAGAGGTGGCAGCGGCTGTGCGGAGTTTCTACGAGGGACCCGCATGACGCAGGAGAAGGTTAATCTCGCACGTAAAGTCCGTGAGCATTGTCTTGAAATGACGAACCGGGGAAAGAGCAGTCACGTTGGCTCTGCCCTCGGCATCGTAGAGATCCTCGTCCAGCTGTATTCGGATGAACTTAGTCACTGGCCCAAAGACCCGCAGGCACCGGAACGAGACCGCTTCATTCAGTCTAAGGGCCATGCGGGCGCCGCCCTCTACGCCGTACTTGCTGAGTTCGGGTACTTCCCACTTGACTACCTGCACAGGCACTACGCCGACGGTAGCCTCATGAGTGGCCACGTCTCTCACGTCGGCCTCCCGGGAATCGAGTTCTCGACGGGATCGCTAGGTCACGGCCTGCCCGTGGGCGTGGGGATGGCGCATGCCCTGCGGAGCACGGGGCAACGGCCCCGCGTATACGTGCTGATGAGTGATGGAGAGTGCGATGAGGGCACCACATGGGAGTCAGCTCTCATCGCGGCCCACAATGGGTTAGGCAATCTTACTGCGATAATTGATTATAATAAGATTCAGAGTCTCGCAGCCGTTGCAGAGACGGTGGGCTTGGAACCCTTCGCTGAAAAATGGCGGGCATTTGGTTGGAATGTCTCAGAGGCCGACGGGCATGACTTCAATTCGCTGAAGGCAGCCTTCGCGGAAGCAACGCCTGATCGGCCAAACGTTATTCTGGCGCATACCACCAAGGGAAAAGGTGTTTCCTTCATGGAAAATTCGGTCCTTTGGCATTACAGAACGCCCCAGGGGGACGAGTTCGAGGCGGCCTTGCGGGAGGTACGACAGCATGCGTGACGAGTTCATCGAACAACTACTGTCAGTTGCTACGAATGACGCCAGCATCCGTCTAGTGACCGGAGACCTTGGGTTTGGCATCTTTGATGCCTACCGACATCAGATTCCTAAGCAGTTTATCAACGTAGGGGTGGCCGAACAATTCATGATGGGCTTCGCGGCCGGTCTAGCCATGGAGGGTTGCAAGGTCATAACGTATTCCATAGGCAACTTCGCTACTATGCGGTGCTTAGAGCAGATCCGCAACGATGTTGCATACCATCAGCTACCAGTGATCGTAGTCGCGGTGGGCGCGGGTTTCGGTTACGGTCCACTCGGCTACTCCCACCATGCAACTGAGGACATCGCGATCATGCGGGCGATTCCCAACATGAATGTGTACGCGCCTGGGGACGCTTCCCAAGCGAGAGAAGCGTTGACTGAATGCCTTGAGCAAGGATGGCCAGCCTACATAAGATTGGAACGCGGATCGTCAGAGGAGGTTTCTGGCGACTTTCGTGGGGGATGGGCGTCGCCGGGGGACGCTGCACAGCGTGAGGGGAACGCTGTCGCCTTGGTTGGCGTGGGTGGGACGCAGCAGATCGTAGAACGTGCGTCCAAGACATGCGGTGCGACTCCCGTCTACTTGAGCAGAGTTAAGCCGTTGCCGGAGTCATTCGTCCGATTCTTGGATGGCTTCTCCAACGTCGTCGTAGTGGAAGAACACAATCGTGACGGCGGGGTATATGAGGCGATTTCCTGTCGATTGCGAAGGAAGGTCGCGCACTTCTCCGTGTCCGTGCCGAATGTCCTGAGTTCGGTTGTAGGTAGCCAGGAATATATGCGTTCGACCTACGGTCTCGATGCCGAATCGGTTTCAAACATGGTCTTAGGGGAGGTTCTGGCCTAATGGGTCAATGCCAAGGTACAACGACGAACCAGTACGTGTCGTCGAAGCGTAAACGATTGCTGGACTTAGTAGGCGCAACTCTAGGGCTGGTGGTCCTTGGGCCGGCGGCGGGCATCGCGGCCTTGGCTACCTTCTGGGAAGACAGGCATAATCCTTTGTATGTTGCCGATAGAATCGGTCTGGGAGGTAAGCCGTTCCGCCTAATAAAACTGCGTTCGATGGTCGTGAATGCCGATAAATCGGGTGTCGCCTCTACCGGTGTAGGTGACAAACGGATTACTAAGGCTGGCGGTGTGATTCGAAAGACAAAGCTAGACGAGGTCCCCCAATTCCTGAATGTCCTGCGAGGGGAGATGTCGCTGGTCGGACCACGACCGCAAGTGGCGGCTGATGTGGCTCGCTACACACGTGCGGAGAGAACGCTACTGACGGTCCGCCCGGGTATCACCGACGCGTCATCAATCGTGTTTGCAGACGAAGGCGAGATCATTGCCGGGTCAGATCCTGAGGGTGAGTACGACCGCCGTATTCGACCTTGGAAATCTAGACTGGGGCTACACTATATCGCGACCAGCAGTTTAAAGTATGATCTCGTTTTAATGGCATTAACCGGGATGAACCCCATCAATCGGCGGCTGGTGCTTCGACTGCTGGTTAATCAACTCGCCGAAAGGGGCTTGGATCCTGAGACTCTCGAGGCTGCCTCGAGGAGGGTATCAAAGCCGGACGAGGGGTTACCGCCAGAATGATTGAAAGCCTTACCATCGACGACGCAGGGGAAGTGGCTGGGATACATGCCGCAACGATGTCGGAGGGATTGTTGGTGATGTATCGACCCTCGGCACTGGCCAAGGTTTATAGTGCATTGATCCGCGCGCCGGAATCCGTTTCAGTTGGCTTTAGGGCCGGTGGTGCCCTTAAGGGATTTGCTGTTGCGTCACCTGCCCGGACTCAATCGCTCCCGTTTCTTATCAGGCATGGCCACACTGGTCTGATCCGTGACGTCGCCTACGTCCTTCTTCGCCACCCTGTCGAGGTCAGACGGCGATGGTTGTCAGGGACTGCTTCGGGACAGCATTCGGCCGAGGTGTACAATTTGTATGCCATCAGTGTGGCGCCGTACGCCCAAGGAGAAGGTATCGGGCGCCGCCTCCTGGATGAGGTCGTGCGTATCTGCTCTCAGCGAGGTGTAACGCTTATTCGCGCTGAAAGCGGTCAGAATCAGACCGCAGGGCATGCGTTGTACGAAAGGGCAGGTTGGGACTTGGACCCGGACACCGCTATAGGTCCACGTCCGAGGTGCTACGCAAAGGTGTTGCGTAGTACATGACCCCCTTTTTGTACGCCTCTCTTCGACCGTACATTAAGGTCGCCGCAGCATGGATCTTTAGTGTGTTTCCCTTCGGCAAGGCTGTCTACCATTTTGTACAACGCCACGTCACCCGCACGGTCCCTAGATCTGAGAGTGTGGGTCAGGAGGCCCTCAAGGTCTACTCCGCGAACGAACGACTTTTACACAAGTACCTTGGCACACGCGATACTAGAACGTTCGAATTTGGTGCGGGTTGGGATTTGCTCAATCCATTGATGATGGCACGTATGGGGTATACGCGGCAGGTGGTGGTCGACATAGAACGCCACTTGGACCTACCCTCCCTGTCGCTTGCTCGCGATTGGGTGAACGCGTTGGCCTTGGACGCCGAACCTCTGCCGAGTGTCAAGCATGTGGAAGCAATTCTCACTGACTTGGGCATTGAGTACTTAGCGCCCATGGATGCTCGTTGCACGGGCCTAGCAAGTGCAAGTATTGATGGGGCCACGAGTGCGCATACTTTGGAGCATCTCCGGCCAGCGGATCTAGATGCCATCCTTCTTGAGTTGTTTCGGGTCGTCCGATCGGGCGGTGTGGTGGTCATGCACGCCTCCATGGGAGATCACTATATGTCCGCCCGACCCTTCTCGTTCTACCAGGCTTCAGAGAGGGTCTGGAGACTGTGGAACCCCCCCCTGCACTACCAGAATCGACTGCGGTCCTCTGACTTTGTCCGTGCATTCTCGGAGGCGGGCTTCATTCACCTTGAGACTCTGACCACGGATATCCGCCCAGTTGATGAACTCCCTCCTCGCCTGTCTGGGAGATTTTCATGCCCGACCCCCTACTCGCTCGAAGACCTTTTGACGGTTCATGCTCACTTTGCTTTCAGGCGGCCCTAATGAGCCTCCCAGCGCGGCGTGAGTCTGCTGGTAGGAGATCCGTAGTAGGAATGTCAACTTCTTGGCGAGTCCGGATGCGTCGAAGGGATCGTGCTAGCGCGGTCGTCAGTGGCGTGGCAACCGCCGTTTATGCGTTTGTGGGTCGGTGGAATCCCTTCGAGGACGACCCGGACCCCATTTTTCGGACATTGTCTAGGCCGATGCTTGTAATGGCTCTTCTAGCCTTCGGGTCGGCTGTCCTAGCAGCGTCGGGGCAGGAGAAGACCCCCGTTGTACGAACCGCCTGGCTACCGCCTCTTCTGGTGGCTTGGGTTGCGCTGTCAGGCATTTGGGCGATCCAACCTCGACTGGCACATGCGAGGGCTTCAGAGCTGGTTCTCCTTCTCCTAGTCTTGTTGACCGTTGTTATATGTGTATGGTCCGGGAGGTCGAGTGACTTCTTCCAGGGTTTATTCGTTGGGGTGCTGCTGCTAGGGTCCATCCTGGCGCTCTTCGGACTGTTGGCTTTGGGAGGTGGCCGGCTGGCTGTGCTCGGTGGGGGGCCGAACACACTGGGCCGTCATCTTGGGACCCTCTTAATGGGCTTGGTGTACTTGGCACTTCGGTCAAAAAGGAAGACGTACAGGGTTTGGGCTGGTGTGTTCGCTCCCATCGTAGGGCTTTTGGTCCTAGCTACGGGTTCCAGGGGGGCAATAGTTGCGTCCCTATTGGCTGGAATGGTTCTTGTAGTGAAGTTGAGGCCGAGTGCACGGACCGCTTTGGTGGCCATAACGGTTGTGGGAGTCGCCGTATTCCTTATATGGTCCTATGCGCCCGCCAGCACGGCAAGTGTGGTGGATGTGTATGATGATCGTATTGTGGATCGTACGTTCGAGAACTTATACCTATCGCAGCGTGATGTGTTATTTACGAGTGGTCTCGAGTGCGCGAGAACATCTGGCTTGATCGGGCTAGGTACTACATCCTTCGCTAGTATGTCGCGATGGCCCTATCCGCACAACGTATTTCTCGAAGTCGGTTGTGAGGCAGGGGTGGCAGGATTGGTAGTCCTTGTTTTGACGATTGGTACCGCCGGAGTCGCGATATTTCGGTCCTCTCGTCCGAGTTCCATGCTGCTATCGTCGTGGTTCATTCTGGCGTTGGTAGGGGCTCAGGTCTCGGGTGATATTGTGGACAACCGCGCAATGTTTGTTTATGCAACGCTTCTTCTTGCGATAGGTCAACCGCATGGTGAGTTCCATCAGTCCACGTTCTGAGGGAGGTGCCCGGCGCTTGGCCGCAGTTCTGGTTGTCTCACAGGGGGCGACGGCGCTCGGAAGTCTAGGTATAACCTTTATCACCGCCGCACTCTTGGGCCCGACTGGGCGTGGTAAGTATGCTCTCCTTCTGCAACTCATATATGGTTCTGCCATAGTTGTCGCTGGTGGCGTCGAGCGGCTTGCGCCGAGCTTGGTTGAAGCGAGGATTCTTGGATCCGAACATGGCCGAGCACGGGCTTTTAGCGCAGTCGGTCTGATATTGGCTGGGCTAAGCTTCGCTCCGTCTCCGGAGGTCGCTTTGCTTCGGGAAGGAGTTGTGGTCATCGGAGGCGCTCTCTGCTTTGCGGGCTACAGCATTGCGCGAGGACTGCTGATTGCTGAGCGGCGAACTCGTGATCTCCTGCTGCAAGCATTCGTCGGGCAAGTCCTAGGCTTGGCCGCGATTTCACTGTTCTTGAGGGGTCGATCTGATGGTGTCGTTGGGGCGGTATCTCTGCTCTCCTTTAGTCTGGCCGTCTCGACCCTTGTCATAGAACGTACAAACAGACTTGAGTTCCTGGGGCACTGGAGAGCGTGGTCCTACCACGCCGGCCTCACGATGTCTGGAGTAGCGCTATTTGCGACGCGTAGAGCCGACCGTCTATTGTTGCCAGCATTCCAGAATTTGGCCACGTTAGGTGTGTACTCGGTTCCGGCAACGTTGGGGGAAATGCTTGGGTGGCCCGTTCAGATGCTGTCAGAAGCGTCCATGCGTCCGGATGGAATGGCAGTGCAGCGATTCGGCATGAGTAGGCTAGTGCTGGCCCTGTTAGGTGCCCTCCTGCTGATAGGTCCAGTTGTACTCTACTTTGTACCGCTTATCTTAGGGGAACAGTTCGCCATATCTTGGTGGTTGGCGTTCTGGCTCACTGTTTCAGGTCAGGCGTTCGCCGTCTCCCGCCTCTGGGTGAATCGGCTAATCTCTCTCGGGCAAACACAAGCGGCGGCGTCGACAGATCTTATTAGCGGGATGATCGGGTTGATTGTCTACCCAATTCTGATACTTGGCTGGTCGGCAGAGGGTGCTGCGTTGGCGTCTGTTCTGGTCTACTCAAGTGCGGCGTTATATGCAGTGCGGAGGCTCTCCCGGGTAGTCGCTAGCGAGGTCTGATAGGACGGGGGATGAGTCCGGTAGGTAGTTGGCGGGCTCGCAGCAACTAGTTTTGCTAGGTCTCCTGTCTGAGTTTCAGGCGTTTTGCGTGATCATGCCACCATTAGCGACCGATGGGTGCGGGAAGGGAGGGTGGCGGGGGGCGACCATACAGCGAACGGAGGTAGCTATCGGTGCGAATGCGATCGAGGGCATGTTTGGAGTTGGACACGTTCGTACTGGTCGTGAACACTGCGTCAAGGTCGCAGCCCCCCCAATAGCGCGCGGGATGGCCAGTGCCTCATGTCGGTGGGCCCCGGTTGCCTAGGGCCCCCTGGGTCGTGGCGGTGTTTTAATCAGCGGGCTACGGATCGCCAACCGCGACGGCAAAGGAGAAGATCGAAGCAGACCGACGAGGCTGCGTCTCAGGCGCATCTGGCAGCAATACTACGGCCACTCGTTCTTGCGTTGGGGTGATCGACCAAGGCGTGGCGGACCCCAGGCCGGCTTCATCTTGTACACCGGGTACCGCGCACGCTTGGGGTCGCGGGCGGTCGAACCTCGAACATCTTGGTGGGGCGGCGCCGAAAGCGGCATGCTGGAGGGTATGATCGGGCTGACTAGGCCCCACCACACCGAGGCCAAGAGTCTCACGTTGACGCCTTCCGCAACCTTGCTAGGCGCGGAATGGGGCAGCGTCCGCTCGGTCGGTAGGTACGAGACACCGTTGTGCCTGCAGCAACTAGGACTCGTAGCACCCGATGAATTCGTGCAGGCACGAGGGGGGTTGTCAATGCGTGAGAGCGAGCGTTGATGCCCTCATACCACGTTCGGGAGCATCCTGGGCTACGGTTCGTCTCTAGAACTTCGGAGGACCCTTTGAGTGAGATGCCAGAGACCCTCGTCGCAGGTACGCCGGCGAGTCCAGTGATAGCCAGCGTGGTAACTCAGTGGCGTCGAGTGCTGCTCGTGACAGTTGCAGCGGCTCTGCTCGCTTTCGGCGTCTCGGCTCTTCAACCTGTTGAATACACAGCAGAGGCGTCGCTCCTTCTCGCCGACCCTCGGAACACAGGTTTATTCGGTGAGACCGGTGTGAACTTCTTGGATCCGTCCCGGTATGTGCGTAATCAGGCGGAGTTTGCCCAGTCGAACACGGTCCTTCATCGGGCTAGCATTCTCATGGACGGTCGCCTTGATGTACAGGCGATTCGGGATCAGAGCCTCATTCGCCCAGCCACTGATCTTGATCAATTGACCATCGAAGCGACCGATTCGACGGCGAACGGGGCGGCGAGTCTCGCAAACGCTTTAGGGGAGGCGTATCAAGCGGTCGTTCGCGAAGAGTCGGCGCGTTCAACCCAGGCATCCCTATCTGAGCTGCAAGCGCAACGATCGGATCTTCAGGAAACTATTGATCGATTGGACGAACGGTTGTCGACCGCGCCGAGCGATACCAGTTCCCGCGCGGAGCGTGATGCGGCGGTAAACCAACTGATCTCGATAAACAGCCGGATAGATCAGATTGCTGTTGACTCGGTCCTCTTTGGGTCGGGGGTGGAGTTATTTGAACGTGCTGTGGCGCCGCGCACTCCGTCCGCGCCTACCCCGATTCGCAACGCTCTCTTAGTCGGTATCCTCGGCGCCCTGGGTGCTGGGACCTTTGCGTGGTGGCGCGCAGATGAGAGGGCGACCGCTGACGATCGGAACGATCCGTCCCGGATGCTGAAGGCCCCATTGTTAGGCACTGTGCCGAGCTTCGACGAACTCGGCCTCGAGGGGTCAGTCCCCACGGTGGAAGCACCGAAGTCGCCCGCTGGTGAGGCCTACCAGTTCCTCGTGGGCGCGCTCGCGTTCGCCTTGGCTGAGAGTGGTGGGCGTTCCGTGGTCTTGACCTCGGCGTCGCCCGTGGATGGCAAGACCGTGACGTGCTTGAACCTTGCCGTAGCAGCCGCTCAAGATGGCCGTGCCGTGGTTCTCGTCGATGCTGACACTCGCGTGAGGGGTCTGACCCGAAGACTCGCGGCCAAGGACACCGGTGGTTTGCCCGCCCTGGCAGATTCGAGAAACGACCTCGCGGACATCGTGGTGCCCCTGACCGCCGACGAGGGGAAGCACGTCCCCTTCATCCCGGCGAAGTCACTGGGCGATGATACGGCTGCGTTCTTCCGCACGCCGGGATTCCGACAGGCTATCAGCCGCCTCAAGGACGTTGCCGACCTGATCATCGTGGACAGTCCGCCCTTGCTGCTGGCCTCTGACGCGTCGGCAATCGCAACGAACGTGGACGGCATCGTCGTCGTCGTGGCGCGAGGCACTAGCTTGAAACTGCTGGCCGAGATGCGCGAGCGGCTCGACAGGATTGGAACTCCCGTCTTGGGCTATATCTACACCAAGGCCAAGCTCGACGGTGGTGGATATGGAGACTATGCCTATCGGTACGGGTACAGCTACGCGTACGGGTACGGAGAGACGCCGGCCGATCGCCGTGGGTCGAAGGCTTCCAAGGGGCGTCGGCGCAACCGCGGCAGTGCCGCTGAGACTGCAATGAGCGAGTAGCGACAGTAGTCAGGTGGCGGGATTGGCGTCCTCCAGGGTGCGCAGGTCCACCTGTCGCTTCATCGCCCTCTTGAGATCATCCGACATGCGCCTCTCCGTCTTCTTGCTGGCCGTGGAAGTCGCGGCAGCCCCGTGTGCCTCCGCCCAACGCGCCACGCAAGTCACTGAACAGAGCTGAGCAGGCGCATGTGCGTCCTTCTCTCCGCTCCATTGAGCGGCAGCGAACGTGATCGTCCGCCACTCAGCGGTCAGAGCGGAGGTCGCCTCCTCTGCCCCGCAGACGTCACACACGACCTTGATCACGCTTCGACCTCCCTGCCACGTTCGGATTCGCCGGTTCGGCGCAGCGTGACTGTATCAACCCCTAGGGATGGCACCATGACCACTATGTCGAGAACTCCCCGGCGTCGACGACACCTGCTAGGGGCGGTCGCCGCAGTCGGCCTGGTCGTCTCCGGGCTTGCTGCCTTGGGCATCTTCGCGGTGCGCGATGCCCGAGCTGCCGAAACCGCATTGACCCGGGCGCGAACGGCCATCCAGGATGCCAGCGGCGCCGTCTCTGCAGGCGATCTGGACGCGGCCTTGAGCCGCGTTGCCAGCGCTCGCGCCGATGCGGAGATGGCCAGCGGTCTCCTCACTCGACAACCGCTCAGCGTGATGCAGGTCATGCCCTTCGTGGGTTCCACCGCGCGCAAAGCAGTGGCATTGGCGGATACTGCAGCCCGAAGTGCACGCACCGGGGAAGCCCTTCTACAGGCCGCCTTGGACAGCGGGGCTGGTCTGACCACGTTAGCGCTCGACCTTGATTCTTCCGGGTGGCTGGATCAGCTTGCATCGCTGCAGAGCCCGCTCGCGGATGCCCTTGCCGAGTTCCGGGACATCCGCGATGCGTTCGGGCAGGCACCGGAGCAGACGCGCGTTGCTCGGATCGATCAAGCTGGCGATCAACTGCTGGCAGAACTCGAGCAGATCATCGGGACCATCGAGGCCGGCGTCGATCTGGCTGGCGTCCTGCCCATCCTGTTCGGACAAGACGGCACGCAGCGCTACTTCGTGGGCGCCCAGAACCCGGCCGAGCAGCGTCCCCTCGGAGGAATCATGGGTGCCTACGGGTTCCTGACCGCGATCAACGGACGAGCAAGCCTGTCACAGTTCATCAGCGTTGGAACCCTCCCAGGGGATCTCCTCGACGCCGACACCGCGCCATCCGAGGAGTTCCTCAATCGGTACGGCACCGCGTACCTTGGACGAGGCAGCTGGTCCAACGTCAACAGCTCTCCGCATTTCCCCTCTGTCGCGAACGTGATCGAGGCCTTCGCCCCAGAGGCCGTCGGGCAGGGCATCGACGGTGTGATCGTGGTTGACCCGTTTGCGATTCAGACGTTCCTGCGGGTCACAGGCCCGGTAGAGACCGAGATTGGCACCCTCCGAGCCGACACTGTCATCGAACAGGTCATACGAGACGCCCCAGAGCAGTTCGACAGCCAAGGGGAACGTCGGGCAGCGGTTGGGATCGCGGCGGAAACCGTCCTCGAGGCCTTCTTGACCAGCGATGCTGCCCCTCGCGCTCGGTTCGACGCCCTTGCAGAGGTCGTCGGTGACGGTCACCTCCTGATGCATCACGCCAACCCCGACGTGCAGGAGTCCCTCGGCCGCCTCGGGGTTGCCGGGGAGCTCCTGCCGCCGGAACCGGGGAACTTCGCGGCCATCGCCTTCAACACCTCCGAGTCGCACGTGGACTACTTCACGCATCAGGAACTCGACCTGGAGTTGTTCCTGAACCCCGACGGGTCAGCGACCGGGACGATGGCTATCACGATCGTCAACGATGCCCCGACCGGCGGCGTTCCGTCCTACTTCATCGGCCCGAACGTCGACGGCGACAACCGGTTCCGGGTAGGCGACGCTGTGTCGCTGATCTCGCTGTACTGCGGCCCCTGCAACTACACCGGGGTCAGGTCTCCGGACGCGCTCGAGCTCGGGCGTTGGTACGACAACGAGCTCGGCCACCGGATCGCCAACACCGTCGAGCGAGCACCCGCAGGCGATCAGGTCACCGTGGTCCACGACTTCGAGCTGGTCAATCTCTGGGACGCAAGTGGCGCGGAGGGCAGCGTCAGCCCAACCCTGTGGTACCAGCCGACGATCAACCCCACGAGCTACAGCCTGACCGTCCATGCGCCTCTCGGCTGGGCGCTCGAGGCCGAGGACGGTGTGCGCACGGCGTCAACAACCATCGACGGGGTGTTGTCACGCACGGCGTCCTTCGATCTACGTCTGGTGCGGTCCAGCTGACGCACGGTGACTAGTTGAGGGGTAGTTGCGAGAATGCACCGGCTGATTCGCTAATCGGATCAAATACTGGTGTACTTCGCGGCCGGCGATTCGTTATGCTGCGGGTCGCTCACGGGTGGGCTTGGGATCCAAATCGGGTTCGCCTCGTTGTGCTTCGCGAAATCCCAAGAGCTAGGGGAGAAACATGCTGTACAGAGTCCTACTCGTCATGACGCTCATGGTGGCGTCCTTCGGCGTGTTGGCACCCGCGTCGGCCCAGGCGCCGTGCGTGCCAGGCCGTTATGTCTCGTGCCCGCCGCCTCAGGGAACTCCGGAACCCACCGAGGGCCAGATCCGTCAGACGACGCCGTGCGGCACGATCATCGTCACCGGAGACAACTGGGGGAGCTCCACGGTCACCATCGACCGCGAGTTCGACTCCGACGACTGCCCGGGCGAGCCCGGCGCGCCGGACGTCATCGAACAGGACCCGGTGAACCCGTCAGGCCAAGCAGCCTTCGCGGCGTCGAGGGAATCGACGATCGTGGCTGACGTCGCCGAGGACGGCACGTTCAGCGTGGCCCTGCAGGTTCCTGCCGACGTCGACACCGACACCTACGAGGTGCGCGTGTCCGGCCAGGACCTCTCCGGTCAGGCCAAGAACCAGACCTACACCTACAACGTGACGCCCACGGCGGCCTTCACTCCCAACACGGCGGACAGCGCGACCTCCAGCAACACCGCGTACGCAATCGCGGCGCTGCTGATCGCCTCCATCCTGCTGGTCGGGCTCAACTGGCAGCCCCTCATCCGGCGGATCCGCCGGTGACCCGCGGTCGCAACGAGCAACGGGAGACCAACACCATGAAGACGCGCACTTCTGCACTCATCGTTCTCGGTGCCCTGCTGACGGCTCTGCTGCCGGCAGCCGCCGCCGGGGCATCGACCTCTGCCGCTGATCGCCTGCTCGCCGCAGGCGCCGGCGTCGGCTTCGGCCCGGCAGCCACCCAGTCCGCATTCGCCGCCCAGGCATGCGGTGTGGACGGCACCGGCGACGTGGTCGACCTGGACAACGACGACGCCGCGATCGACGAGGGTCGCGCAGACATCACCAACTACTGTGTCAACTACGGCGCCACCACCGTGACCCTCAGCGTCACCGTGGACGAGGCGACCGACCCGGCCACCGACCCCAACTGGCAGAACAGCCTGCTGGGCATCTTCATCGACACCGATGAAGACGGCGCTGGCGAGTTCTTCGCACAGCTGTCCTCCGACTCCGCAGGCGGTGCGCTCACCGCCTCGGTCGAGGACCGCAGCACCACGCCGGCTTCCGAGGCCTGCGACGCCGGCTGGACCTACAACGACGGCACCACCACGCTGACCTTCCCGGCCAGCTGCGTGGACAGCCCCGACACCATCGCGGTGAACCCGGGCGTCATCTACGACCAGCGGGTCACCGACACCGACGGCGTGGCGGCGTTCGACACCGTCTTCGAAGGCGACACGGGGATGTCCGACCCGGTCGGCGCTGGTGCGCTGCCCGACGGCGTCACCCGTCTGGCCGGCGGCGAGCGCATCGCCACCGCCATCGCCATCTCGCAGCAGGGCTGGGAGGACGAGTCGACCGACACCGTCGTGCTGGCCCGTGCTGACCTGTTCCCCGATGCCCTCGCCGGCACCCCGCTGGCGATCTCCCTCGACGCCCCGATCCTGCTGACCCCGACCGACAGCCTGTCGGACCTGACCAGCGCCGAGATCGGCCGTGTCCTTGGTGACGACGGCACCGTCGTGCTGCTGGGTGGCGAAGCGGCCCTGTCCGCCGACGTGGACCTGGCTGTCGCAGCCCTCGGCTACGACACCGTTCGCTACGGCGGTCCCAACCGCTTCGCGACGGCGGTCAGCATCGCAACCGACGGCCTGACCACCCCCGACGAGGTCCTCCTCGCCGACGGTGGCGACTTCCAGGACGCCCTGGTCGGTGGTACCGCAGCCGGCACCGCCGACGAAGGCGACGCCGCGGCGCTCCTGCTGACCGACGGCGACACCATCCCGTCCGAGACCCAGGCCTACCTCGACACCATCACCGGTGACGACGTGACCGCGATCGGCACCATGGCCTCCGGCGCCTCGCCCGGCAGTCCCTCCATCGCGGGCGACTCCGCAGCTGCTACCTCGGCCCTGGTTGCCGAGGCGTACTTCCCGAACCCCACCGCGATCGGCATCAGCCGGGACGACGTCTTCGCCGACGGCCTGACCGGTGGCGCCCTGGTCGGCAATCCCGACCGTGGGTACGGACCGCTGCTGCTGACCCCGACCGACAGCCTTGCGGCCGAGGTCAACGACTACATCGACGCCAACGCCGACACCATCGACTCTGCCGTGATCTTCGGTGGCGTCGCAGCCGTCAGCGAGGACGTCGAAGCTGAGGTCGCCGACTCCATCTAGGGGCTAGCGACACAGCCAGGACAGCAACTCCAACGAGCGCGGTGTGGCAGCAGCCGCACCGCGCTCGTTGCGTTCGGTCGTGGGGACCGAACAGCAAGCCAGTGAGGGCAAGGACCCAGGAGGGGTGGGCATGACGAAGAACACGACAGCACCGATGGCACGGCGGGCGGCACGACGAGCGGTTGACATAGCGCTGTTGGCGTTGGCGCTCGTGGTGGCGTACTGGATCAGGTTCGACTGGGACATCCCGGACCGGTCCTTCACCCAGCTCGCGCAGGTCCTCGTGTTCGTCGTCGGCCTGGAGTACCTGCTCATGGTCCGCCTGCGCGTCGTGGAGGGCAGCTGGCGCTACGTCACCATCGGCGACCTCGGCCTGCTGGTCCGGGCCCTCTACATCGCCTCGGCCACCCTGGCCGTCCTGCGCCTGCTGGGCCCGTCGCTCGACCTGCCGGGACTGCCAGGCGAGCTGACGTCCATCCCCTTGGGCGTCACGGCGATCAACTTCTTCACCTCCCTCGTGGCGGTGGGTGGGGCACGGGCCGTCCGTCGGTCGCTGTCGGAGTCTGCCGAGATCCGACGGGCCACCGGCGACTCGGTCACCCGGACGATCCTGATCGGGGCCGGCGAGGCTGGTGTGGCGGTCGCTCGCCAGCTGCGCCTCCGGCCAGACCTCGGCCTGGACCCCGTCGGCTTCGTCGACGACGACCCCAACAAGCAGGGGCAGCGGATCCACAACCTCGACGTGCTCGGGGGCATCGCGGACCTGCCGGAGCTGATCCAGGCCCACGAGACCGAGCAGCTACTGATCTGCATCCAGACCCCGCCCGCCGACCTGGTGCGGCATCTGGGGGAGATGGCGGCCACCGCCGGCATCGAGGTCCGGAAGGTCGCCGGCCTCGCCCAAGTCGTCGCCGGCAGCATGGAGCTGCGCCCCCGCGCCATCGAGCTCGAGGATCTGCTGCACCGCGATCCCGTCGCGACGGACCTTGCCGGCCTCGACCGGCTGGTCGCCGGCCGTGTCGTCATGGTCACCGGCGCCGGCGGCAGCATCGGATCGGAGCTCTGCCGACAGCTTGCCGCACGCCGACCCGCCAAGCTGGTCATGGTCGAGCAGGCCGAGAACGCCCTGTACCAGATCGAGATGGAGCTGCGCCCCGACGCGGGCACGACCGAGCTGGTCTGCGCCATCGCCGACGTCGTCGACCGGCAGCGCATCCGGGAGGTCATCTCGACCCACCGGCCGTCCCTGGTCGTGCACGCCGCCGCGCACAAGCACGTCCCGATGATGGAGGCCAACCCGGTCGAGGCGTTCAAGAACAACGTCGTCGGCACCAGGACTTTGGTCGACGCCTGCGCCGACGGGGGAGTGGACCGGTTCGTCCTGATCTCCACCGACAAGGCCGTCAACCCCACCTCGGTCATGGGTGCCACCAAGCGCGCCGCCGAGCGCTACGTGGTGGCGAAGGCCGCCGAGATCGGCCGTCCCTACTCCGCGGTCCGGTTCGGCAACGTCCTGGGGTCATCGGGCAGCGTCGTCCCCCTGTTCCGCAAGCAGATCGACCAGGGTGGCCCGATCACGGTCACCCACCCCGAGGTCCGTCGCTACTTCATGACCATTCCGGAGGCCGTCCAGCTCGTCCTGCAGACGGCGGTCATGGGGACCAGCGGCGACATCTTCGTCCTCGACATGGGCGAGCAGATCAAGATCACCCAGATGGCCGAGGACCTGATCCGGCTGTCGGGCCTGCGGGTCGGCCAGGACATCGACATCGAGTACGTCGGCCTGCGCCCGGGGGAGAAGCTCTACGAGGAGCTCGGGCTGACCTCCGAACGCGCCCTGTCCACCGAGCACCCCAAGATCTACCGCTGGCAGACCGCCGGGGAGGTCCCGGTCGCCGAGCTGGCCGCCCAGCTCGACGCCGTGCCCTTCGACGCCCCGCTGATGCTGCGCTACCTGCGCCGGCTGGTGCCTGAGTTCGAGACGCCGTCGGAGGCCCGCCCGGACCTGATCCTCTCCGACATCAGCCAGACGGTGGACGTCACCACCTGACCGGCCAGTCGCTGCCCGGCCACGAGGACCGGGCAGCGCGCTGGTTCGTCAGTCGAACGCGGCGGCCCACGTCGCCGGGCCGACGATGCCGTCGGCGGTCAGGCCCCGCTCCTCCTGGAACAGCCGGGCTGCCCGGTCGGAGTCCGGGCCGAAGATGCCGTCGACGTCCAGCGGGGCACCGTCGGCGCCACGCCAGCCGCGTTCCCGCATGCGGGCCTGCCACTCGCGGACGTCCTCGCCGCGGGTCATCGGGTCGGTCAGGCGCAGCAGCCGGCCGGGGAACGTCCCGTCCGACACCTGCTGCGGGTCGCCTCCCGCCGCCGACACGGGGACACCCACCGACTCCATCGCCGCGAGGGTGGCCGGGCCGACGATGCCGTCGACCTCCAGCCCTCGCGCCTCCTGGAACGCCCGGGTCGCCGCATCGGTCGCCGGGCCGAAGACACCGTCGGCCCCGAGGCCCGCGTCGACGGCACGGTTCAGCGCTTCCTGCCAGGCCTGCACCGCCTCACCACGATGCCCAAGCCGCATGGCACCCGAGCCTCCCTGACCCGGCACCTCCCCGCGAGCCACGGCGGCGACCAGGCTGGGATAGGGGTTGCGGTAGTGCTGGCGCCACGGCGCCCGTTCCAGCTCGGGGTCCTCGAACGCGGTGTCGAAGATGGAGAAGTGCAGGTGCGGCGGGGTGTCCTCGGCGTTGCCCGAGTCCCCCAGCCAGCCGATCAGCTGACCTCGGGTGACCTGTACGCCGACACGGATTCCCGGCGCGTAGGCACGTTCGTGGCCGCCCTGACCGTCGTCGGTCCCGGGCGTGTCGTTGTTGAGATGGATGTAGGAGTACGTGACCCCATCTCGGCAGATCCGCAGCATGTAGCCGTAGCCGGGCATCGGCTCGTTGATGCCCGGTGCGAAGCAGATCTCGCCCGACACCACGGCGTGGACCGGTTGGCCCTTCACGCCGAAGACGTCTGTGGCCTGATGACGCCGATCACCACCGTCACGGTTGGCGGTGTAGGTGTCGTCGAAGGTGACGGACCCAGCCACTGGGAAGGCCAGGTCCAGGACAGCGTTGCGGTCCGGTGCAGCTGACGCGTGCGGGACGTTCAGCAGAACGGCAGGCAGAGCGATCAGCAGAACAACGGCACCGACGAGGGGGAAGTCTCGATGCACGACGGAAACGTTACGACCGGATCGTGTGCGAGTGTGGGACGTCGTGCACACGTCTGGTCCCGAAGGCGGACGATCAGCGAGGATACGCCCATGCCTGCCAACGACACGACCGACCACGACCTGACCGACCCGTCCTTCTACGACTGGTTCACCACCGAGCGGGTCAGGTTCTCCGACACCGACATGGTCGGCCACGTCAACAACGTCGGGCACACCGCCCTGATCGAGACGGGACGGATCGCCTACGCCATGGAGCTGTCGGGCCGGGTGGAGGTGCCCTTCGGCCGCATCATGTTCGTCCGCCTCGAGGTCGACTTCCGCGAGGACCTGTACTGGCCCAGCCACGTCGACATCGGTGCGCGCATCGTCGGCGTCGGCACCTCCTCCTTCCGCATCGCCACCGGCGTGTTCCACGAGGGCGCCTGCAAGACCACGGCCATCAACGTCATGGTCCACCTCGGCGACGACCGCCGGGCCGCCCCCATCCCCGACGACATGCGTACGGTCCTGGAGGGCGAACTGCCCGGGTGAACACACCCGGGCAGCCACGATGGTCAGGCGTGGCGCCCGACCGACATCCCTAGCTGGTCACGTGGTCCTCGTCGTCGTGCAGCCCGGAGGACGTCCCACCCGGGTACCCGGCAGCTGACGAGCTGCCCGACCCCACCGATGCCGAGCCCGGGACCGGCTTGCCCGGTACCCCGTTGACGCTCTGCGTGGAGTACGCGTAGGTCAGCACCGAGTAGGCGACCGCGTCGACGTTGACGTCCAGCGCGTGCAGGTTGACGTTGTCGTAGTCGTCGCAGGCCAGGTGGTAGCAGGGGTCGTACTGATCACCGGCCGTGCCGCCCCAGGTCTCGGCCTCCGCAGCCGTCTTGATGCCTTCCGCGCCGGTGAAGAGGCCGCCGGACGGCACACCCCGTGCGATGAAGGGCCCGTAGTCGGAACGGCCGGAGAAGTCAGTGCCCTTCCACGACTCACCGACCTGCCGGTAATAGCTCTCGAACAGCGTCTCGATGGCGGCCGATCCGGCCGGCCCGGGTCCGGCGCCGACGCCGTCGGAGTCATCGCCGTCGTAGACGAAGAACACGTGGTTCGGCGACCCGATCATGTCGAAGTTGAGGTACAGCGCGATGTCGTCGAGCTGCTCCTGGGTGCGAGTGTCGATGTAGTGGTGGGCACCGAGCAGGCCCGACTCCTCCGCGCCCCACAGGGCGAACCGCACCTTGTTGCGAGGGTTGACCTTCTGCATCGCCTCGGCCGTCTCCAGGATGGCCGCGGTTCCCGAGCCGTTGTCGTTGATGCCGGGGCCGGCGTTCACGCTGTCGAGGTGCGCGCCGACCATGACGACGTTGTCGGGGTTGCCACCGGGCGTCTCGGCCAGGACGTTGGCGGTCGTGGCGGTGCCGCGGAATGTCTCGGCCTTCAGGCGCATGACCAGTCCGGAGGTGGTGGCCAGCTGCTGCCCGACCTCCTGCGTGACCGACGTGACCGGGATGTCCAGCGTGAACGACGACGACAGCGTGCCATTGAGCGTTCCAGTCGTGTTGTTGTAGATCACTACGCCGGCAGCCCCAGCCGCCGCGGCGTTGCTGGCCTTGAGCGCGAAGGCGCAGGCGCCGCGGCTGATCAGCGCGATGTTCCCGACCGGGAAGCCGGCGAAGTCGCCAGCCTCGCACCCGGGC
The DNA here is from genome assembly GCF_003073135.1 of Euzebya rosea. Lineage (NCBI taxonomy): Bacteria > Bacillati > Actinomycetota > Nitriliruptoria > Euzebyales > Euzebyaceae > Euzebya > Euzebya rosea. The sequence goes on along the minus strand of NZ_PGDQ01000025.1, from coordinate 12,844 downwards.
GTCGCGTCCGCCGGGGGAGCGGGCAGCGCCGTGACCGGTGCGGTCACGTCGCCGCTGCCGGAGTAGGACATGATGTTGGTGGCCACCGGCCCGGCGGGTGCCGGTGCCACCTGTTCGAGGACGGTCCGGGACAGCGTGAGGAACGTCTGGAACTGAAACTCCTGGACCGTCACGTCGTAGCCGGCGGCGCGGAACACGTCAGCGGCGTACGCGGCCGAGGCGTCGTACCCGGGTGTGCCCGACGTGCGGATCCCGTTGTGCTGGTCGGCGATGGCCTGCAGCGCTGCCTGGTGTTCCCGCGCCCCGTCAAGGGTGACGCAGTCCATCAGCTTCTTGTAGGTGTTGTTGGTGCGGCTCTCGCAGCCGCTGGCGCTGGCGCCGGCCGCCGGCAACGCCACCGCGGCGAGCGCGAGGACAAGCAGGATCATGTATCTGCGCATGGCAAGGACCTTTCCTCCTTGGGGCCCGCCAGCGGACTGCGATGGGCCGTGAATCCGCGGGACACTAGTACTGAATGACTACTGAGACCAGACCCATTTCAGCCGATATCGACAGACCGTCATGTCGTTGATCGAGCGTGATGTGGCTGGGGCGGGTCAGCCGCGACGACGCTGGACCCACAGCGCGGCCTGCGTCCGGTCCTGCACGCCGATCGCCTGGTAGATGCGGGTCAGGTGGGCCTTCACCGTCCGCTCGGTGATGCCCAGCCGGCGGCCGATCTGCTTGTTGGCCAACCCCTCGGCAACCAGGTCGAGGACCTGCTGCTCCCGGTCGGTCAGGGCCGGGCCGGAAGGGGCGCTCCGGGCGTCCAGCATCGCCCTCGCGGCCTTGGGATCCAGCACCGCCCCACCCTCGTGGGCCGTGCGGATCGCCTCGGCGATCTCGGCGGGTTCGGCGTGCTTGAACAGGTACCCATCGGCGCCGGCGTCGATCGCCGCCACGATGCGATCGGGCTCGCCCAACGACGTCAGGACGACCACCCGTACGCCCGGGTGTGCGGCCTTCAGCGCCCGGGTGGCCTCCACCCCGTCCATGACCGGCATGGCCAGGTCCATCAGCACCACGTCGGGAGGATCGTCGGCCGCCAGATCCACCGCCCGCCGGCCGTCCTCGGCCAGGTGCACGACGTCGAACCCGCCGGCGGCCTCGAGCAGCATCCGCAGCCCGTTGCGGACCACCGCGTGGTCGTCGACCACCATCACTCGCAGCACGGTCACAGCGGCACCTCCAGCTCGATCGCGGTCCCGGCCCCGACCCCGGAGGAGAGGGTCAGCAGGCCGCCGAGCTCGCGGGCGCTGTCGGCCAGCAGCCGGAGGCCGAAGTGGCCGTCGGCGTCGCGGTCGTCCCCGGTCGGGTCGAAGCCGCTGCCGTCGTCGTCGACCCGGAGTCGCAGCCGGTCGTCCACGGCGGTCAGCGTGACCACGACACGGCCCGCCCCGGCGTGCTTGTCGACGTTGCGCAATGCCTCCTGGGCGATGCGGTGCACCAGCTCGGCGGTCGGACGGGGGATCGGCACCCGGACGTCGGCGTCCAGCTGCACGTCCCGTCCGGCCGCGCGATGTCGGGCCAGCAGGTCCTCCAGCGCCGACGCGAGGCCCTGGCCGTCCAGGTCCGGCGGGTAGATGTCGACCAGCAGGGTCCGCAGCGCCCCGACGTTGGCCCGCAGCGTGGTGGCCGCCGACTCAGCAGTCTCCCGCACCCGGTCCGGATCCTCCGCGGACGCGACCGCGGACAGCTCGAAGGACAACCCGGCCAGGTCCTGCACCACCCCGTCGTGCAGGTCCCCGGCGATCCGACGCCGTTCCAGGGCCGAGGACTCGAGGCTGCGGACCAGCAGCTGCTGGCGGTGCACCGCGCCGTCACGCAGCCGGCGGGCCATCGACCACGCCAGCGGGACCTGGACCAGCTGCAGGACCAGCAGCCCGCCGATGACCAGCGGGGCGAACGCCGTCCACACCCGCCGGCCGGCCTCGTTGACCCGGCGGAGGTCGAAGTACGCCTCGTACAGCAACGGGGCCCCGTCGGGCCCGTCGATGGGCAGGTAGACCTCCAGCAGCTCGGACTGGGACGCCTCGAACCGGTTCTCCGGCGACGACAGGTCGGACTCCTCCACGACGATGTCACCGGAGGCGATCGCGGCCTGCTTCTCCTCGTCCCAGGGGTGTGGTTCGCCGATCAGCCGGCTCTCGTCGGAGTACAGGATCGTCCCGCCGTCACCGTCGGGTTGCCACAGCTTGACCCGCACCAGCGACCCGCCGAGCACGGCGTCGATGACCGTCTGGTTCAGCGATGACAGGCTCGTGGCGTCGCCGGTCAGGATGCCCGGGTCCAGGGCGGGCTGGATGATGCCGACGCCGGTCAGCCGGGCGATGCGTCGGGCCTCGTCCAGCGCCACGTCCCGGCCGACGGACTGGCTGAGTGCGACGCTCGCAAGGAGGACCAGCCCGAGGGCGATCAGGCCCGCCGCCGCGAAACGCCAGACGAGCCCGACGACGCTGGGCACGCCGACGGATCGGACAACGGCTATTGAGGTCTCGCCGGGGGGTGCCGACATGGGGGAGGCATACCACGATTCACCGGGTCAGCACGGAGTACTACGACCAAGGTCCAGTGGTGGGACCCGACCGGGTCGCCCGCAGGATCATCGTGCTGTACTCGCCGAACGAAAGGACGTCAGCGTGACCACGCCGACCGCGATCAAGACCCTCCTGTCCATGCTCCTCGTGCTCGTACTGGGGGTCTCGACCGTCGCCCTCGCCCAGGATCCGGTGGACGACCCCGCCGAGGACACCACGGACCCGACGGACGAGGAGTCCGAGCCCGAGGAGGAGGAGTCCGAGCCGGAGGAGGAGGAGTCCGAGCCGGAGGAGGAGGAGTCCGAGGACGAATCCGACGACGAATCGGATGACGACGAGTCCGACGACGACCGACAGGTGCGCGGCGCGCGGGTCTTCGGTGCCGACCGCATCTCGACCGCCGTGGCCATCAGCCAGTACGAGTTCCGCGGTGGTGCCAGCGAGGTCTACCTGGCCCGCGCCGACAACTTCGCCGACGCCGTCGCCGCTGGTGCGCTGCAGCACGGTCCCGTCCTGCTGGTCCCCAGCTGCGGTGAGCTGCCCCCGATCGTGGCCGAGGAAGTCGCCCGCCTGCACCCGCACAAGGTCGTCGCCCTCGGTGGCCCCAACGCCATCTGCGACGACATCCTCGACGCGGCGATCGCTGCGGCCAGCGCCGGTCGAGGCCACGATGACGACGACGATGACGACGACAACGACGACGAGATCGGTGACGACGAGCCGCGCACCGAGGAGACCACCTACCTCGACCTGGCCGTCGGCGAGCAGGCCACGCTGGACGCCGCCGAGATCGGCACCGTGACCATCGAGCGCACCGAGACCGGCGTGTCGCTGGTCGACGCGGTCGCCGTCGACGACACCTGGACGGTCACCGTCGAGGACGACGAGGTCGACGAGGTCCACGTCCGGTTCCGCAACGGTGACACCCGTGTCGACCTGGGTGCGGAAATCGAGGACGAGCAGGTCCGCGTGCGGGTCCGTACCCGCCAGGACTGACCGCCGGGGAACACCACCACGAAGGAGGAGGCCGCCGGGGCCCTGCTCGCCCCGGCGGCCACCGCCACCAGCCCGTGGGAGACTGACATCCGATGGACCACCCCGAGCGCCGGACCGTCGTCCTGCACGACCCCGACCGGTCACCGACCGGCCCGGCGCCGAGCGCTCGCGAGTCCCTGCGGCTGACCGGCGCGTCGGTCCTCGCACTGGTCCTCGTGGTCGGCGTCGGACTGACCGGCGCGCAGCTGACCAGCAGCTTCCTGACCGACCCCGCCCGCTCCGCGCTGGAGGGGCTGTGGCTGGAACCCGCGGCCGCCGCCACCGTCGCCGAGGACCCCGACGACGACACCGTCGAGGACCGCCCCACGGCCACGGAGTACGAGGGGGACGACACGCCAACGGAGGAGGACAGGGAACCGTCACACGACGGTGTCCTGTCCGGCGTGGACGGCCCCGACGACGACCGGCCAGCGACATCTGCACTGCCCGGCACCGACACCCCGGACCGGGACGGCCCCGGCGAGGACGACGACGAGCCCGCGACGTCGCGCCCGAACAACCAGGGCCCGGGCTCGAGCTCCCAGGGATCTGGCAGCCAGGGGTCCGGTGACGACGACCCGGACGACGCCGAGTCCGAACGGGACGAGCCCGAGGACGACGAGTCCGAACGGGACGAGCCCGAGGACGACGAGTCCGAACGGGACGAGCCCGAGGACGACGAGTCCGACGAGCGCGACGAGGTCGAGGCCCCCGAGCGGGACGAGCCCGACGAGGTCGAGATCCCCGAGCAGGACGAGCCCGACGAGGTCGAGATCCCCGAGCGGGACGAGCCGGACCAGCCCGACGAGATCGAGGTTCCCGAGCCGGACGAACGCGACGAGGTCGAGGCCCCCGAACGCGACGAGCCCGAGCGGGACGACGCCGAGGAGCGGGACGACGCGCGGGAACGGGACGAGCCCGAACACGAACCGGACCTCGACGACTCCGACGACTGACCGGTCGGGCGGTGGTCCGCCGGGTCAGGCCGGCGCGGGCCCCGTCGACCCGCGGGCGATCAGCTCGGGGTGGAACGCAAGCTCGGTGGTGGACAGCTCGGCCCCCTCCGCCGCCTGCACGCACAACCGGGCGATCGCGCGGCACAGCTTGTCGACCGGCTGCCGCACCGTCGTCAACGGCGGGTCGGTGTGGGGGATCAGCATGCTGTCGTCGTAGCCGACCACCGACACGTCCTCGGGCACCCGCAGCCCCCGTCCCCGCACCGCCTGGACCACGCCCAGCGCGATGATGTCGGACGCCGCGACGATCCCCGTGACCCCACGGTCCAGCAGCACGTCACCAGCCCGACGACCGCCGGAGATCGTGTAGGCCTCCTCCACCACCAGTTCGTCGGCATGGACCCCTGCCGCCTCCGACGCGGCCGCCCAGCCGACATGACGCTGTGACGCCGCCATGTAGCGCAGCTGGCCAGCCGCCAGGCCGATCCGACGATGTCCCAGCCGCAGCAAGTGCTCGGTCGCCAGCCGGCCGGCCTCGACGTCGTCGGTGGTCACCGCCGGCAGGTGCTCCAGACCCGGCGCCCGGCCGTTCACCACGATGACCGCCACCCCTCGCTCCCGGAGCTCGTCGTAGACCCCGTGGTCGGCCCCGGTGTCGGCGTGGGTCCCGGCGACGAACACCGCGGCTGCCACCCCGATGTCGGCCACCGCCTCGACGTGGACCCGCTCGCCCACCCCGTCGGGGCTCGACGTGCACAGGATCGTCGTCATCCCCGACCTGCCCAGCCGGCTCTCGATGCCCTGCGCGAACGCCGGGAAGATGGGGTTGGTCAGCTCGGGCACGAGCAGCCCGACCGTCCGTCGTCGTGGGCTGCCGCGCATGCCGCTCGGCTCCCACTCAAGCTGCCGCAGCGCGTCGACCACCCGGTCGCGCACGGCGTCGCTGACCCCCGGGCGGTCGTTGACCACCCGGCTCACCGTGGCGGTGCTGACGCCGGCAAGCGTCGCGACGTCCTTCAGCCGTGGCCGCATGCCACGCACCATACCCGACTGAAATTTCTTGCAGAAGCGGTTTACGTTCTTGCAGTGGCTGCGTAGCATCGCGTCGACCGGGTGGAGGGCCCGCCGATCGACACGCACGAGGAGACAGCCGTGAAGCGACACGTTCTTGTCCTGCTGATGGTGGTGCTGGCCATGGTGGCCGCCGCCTGCAGCAGCGACGACACCACGACCGACGACAGCACCGAGGGTGCTGCGGTCGACCAGACCGACGCCACCGAGGAGGCCGCCACCGAGGACGAGCCTGCCGAGGAGGCGACCACAGAGGCGACCGAGGAGGAGGCGACCGAGGAGGACGCCGCCGCCGAGCCCACCGAGGACGAGGCCCCCGTCTCGCGCGCCGACGCCGACCTGGTGATCTGGGCCGACGAGACCCGCGTGCAGGCCCTCGAGCCGTTCGTGGAGCAGTTCGGCACCGACAACGGGATCACCGTCGCCCTGCAGGAGCTGGAGTTCGACGAGATCCGCAGCCAGTTCTCCACCGCCGCCCCCGCCGGCGAGGGTCCCGACATCATCGTCGGCGCCCACGACTGGCTCGGTGAGCTGGTCACCAACGGCCTGGTCGCCCCGATCGACCTGGCCAACGCCGCGGAGTACGCCGACGTCGCCATCGACGCGATGACCTACGACGGCCAGCTCTACGGCGTCCCCTACGCCATCGAGAACATCGCCCTGGTCCGCAACACCGACCTGGTCCCCGAGGCGCCCGCCACCTTCGAGGAGCTCGAGCAGATCGCCCTGGACCTGCAGGAGTCCGGCGAGGTCGAGATCGGCCTCGCGCTGCAGGCCGACGCCGCCGACCCGTACCACAACTACCCGCTGTTCACGGCCTTCGGCGCGAGCGTCTTCGCCGTCAACGAGGACGGCACCTACAACCCCGACGAGCTGGGCCTTGACACCCCCGAGGGCCTCGCCGCCGCTGAGCAGTTCGGCGCCTGGGTCGAGTCCGGCCTGATCAACCCGTCGGTCACCTACGACGTCATGGTCGACAGCTTCGCCAGTGGCAACGCCGCCTTCGCGATCACCGGCCCGTGGGCGGTCTCCCAGGAGGACCCGCCCGGCTTCCGCGCCCAGGGCGTCAACTACGCCGTCAGCCCGATCCCCTCGATCCAGGGTGGCACCCCCGAGCCGTTCGTCGGCGTGCAGGGCCTGATGATCTCCTCCTTCAGCGAGCAGGGCCTGCTGGCCCAGACGTTCGTCCAGGACTTCATCGGCACCGAGGAGGTGCAGCTGGCGCTGTTCGAGGCCGGCGGCCGTCCCCCGGCGCTGCTTTCCGCCTTCGAGCAGGTCGCCGACGACCCCGACGTCCAGGGCTTCGGTGAGTCCGGCCAGAACGGCGCCCCGCTGCCCGCCATCCCCGAGATGGGCTCGGTGTGGACCGCCTGGACCGACGCCTACGAGCTGATCTACGACCAGCAGGGCACGCCCACGGAGAACTTCCAGGCTGCGGCCGACCAGATCCGCAACCTGATCGCCGAGGGCTAGGCAGGACCCGCAGCAGGAGAGGAGGGAGGCGCCGCCGATGTCGGGGTTCGTCGAACGAGTGACCGGCGGGGCCTCCCCCCTCGGGATCCTGCTGCGGCTGAGCGTGCTCGGCCTGGTCGTCTACCAGGCCGTGGTGTTCACCGGCACGCTGGTGGGGGAGCAGGCCTGGGTGGGGCTTGGCGCCATGTGGGCGGCCACCGTCGCACTCGTCTGGCTGTTCACCCGACGCGGCCACACGCCGCTCAAGTTCATCGTCCCGGGCACCCTCTTCCTGCTGGTGTTCCAGATCTATCCCGTCCTCTACACCGGCTACGTCAGCCTGACGAACTTCGGCACGGGCAACGTGCTGGACAAGGCCGGGGCGATCGAGCAGCTGCAGGCGCAGGCGACGCGGGTGCCTGCCGACGCGGTCCGCTACGACGTGGCCGTGTTCGCCGACCCCGACGCCGGTGAGGACGCCGGGGTCGAGGGGATCGGCCTGCTGCTGACCGACCCCGACGAGCAGGTGTTCTTCGGTACCGCCGAGGAGCTCGTCCCGCTGGAGGACCTGCCCGACGTCACCGTTGAGGACGACCGGGTCGTCGCCGTCGGCGCCTATGAACGCCTGTCGTTGGTCGAGGCGCAGGCCGTCCAGTCCGCCCTCGGGCAGCTGCGCGTCCCCGCCGAGGCCGGTGCGATCCAGCTGCAGTCCCTCACCACCGCGGCGCGGGCCGAGACGACCCGCACCTACGACGAGGAGCGCGACGTCCTCGTCGACCTGACCACGGGGGAGGAGTACGCGCCGGTCGACGGCAACTTCGTCAGCGACGACGGCGACGTCCTGCAGCCCGGCTGGGTCGCCGTCACCGGCCCCGGCAACTACACGCGGGCGTTCACCTCCCCCCTCATCCGCGGGCCGTTCCTGCGCGTCTTCGCGTGGAACTACGCCTTCGCGATCGGGTCGGTGTTCCTGACCTTCGCGCTCGGGCTGGCGCTCGCGCTGGCCCTCAACGAGCCGCGGCTGCGGAGCCGACGGCTGTACCGCAGCCTGCTGGTCATCCCCTACGCGCTGCCGTCGTTCCTGACCGCGCTGGTGTGGGCCGGCCTGCTCAACACCGAGTTCGGCGCCGTCAACGAGCTGATCGGGGCGAACATCCCGTGGCTCAACGACCCGGTGTGGGCCAAGGTGTCGATCCTGCTGGTCAACCTGTGGCTGGGCTTCCCCTACATGTTCCTGGTGTGCACCGGCGCGCTGCAGGCCATCCCCGGCGACATGCTCGAGGCGGCGTCGGTCGACGGCGCCAACGCGTGGCAGAAGTTCGCGCGGATCACTCTGCCGAACCTGATGATCACGGTCGCGCCGCTGCTGATCGCGTCGTTCGCGTTCAACTTCAACAACTTCAACACCGTTTACCTGGTGACGCGCGGTGGACCGCCGATCCAGGGCGCCCAGACCCCCGCCGGCCACACCGACATCCTGGTCAGCTACGTCTACCGGATCGCCTTCGAGTCCGGCCGTGGTGCCGACTACGGGTTCGCCGCCGCGATCGCCGTCCTGATCTTCGTGATGGTCGCCGGGATCAGCGCCTACAGCTTCCGCTACACCCGCTCGCTGGAGGAGATCGCGTGATGCGATGGTTCCGTGACCTCGGCTGGCGCCACCTCGTCGGGCTGCTCGCCGTCGCCTTCGCCCTGTTCCCCGTCGTGTGGGTCGTCTCGGCGTCGGTCAACCCGACCAGCACCCTGTCGGGTCAGCAGCTGGTCCCCGACAGCCCGACGCTGGACAACTTCCGGCGGCTGTTCGAGACCGGCTTCTGGACGTGGTTCCGCAACTCCATGGTCGTCGCCGGGGCCGGGGCGTTCGGCACGGTGGTGCTGGCCGCCCTCGCCGCCTATGCGTTCAGCCGGCTGCGCTTCACCGGACGACGCGCCGGGCTGCTGAGCCTCGTGCTCGTGCAGATGTTCCCCCAGCTGCTGGCGTTCGTGGCGATCTACCTGATGATGATCCGCATCGGCGACGTCGCCCCGTCGATCGGGACCGGCACGATCAGCGGCCTGATCCTGGTCTACCTGGGTGGCGCCATGGGCGTGAACACCTGGCTGATCAAGGGGTTCTTCGACACCATCCCCCACGACCTCGACGAGTCCGCCCGCGTCGACGGCGCCACCCACTGGCAGATCTACAGCCGGATCATCATGCCGCTGGCCGCCCCGATCCTCGCGGTGGTCGGGCTGCTGGCGTTCGTGACGATCCTCAACGACTTCGTGATCGCCAACGCCGTGCTGTCCAACAACGAGGACTCCTGGACCCTGTCGATCGGCCTGTTCCGCTTCGTCGCCGATCGCTACGGCGCCCGCTGGGGCCCGTTCGCAGCGGGCGCCGTCATCGGATCGGTGCCCACCGTTCTGCTGTTCCTGTACCTGCAGAAGTACATCGTCAGCGGCCTGACGCAGGGCTCGGTCAAGGGGTGACGGATCGTCCGGGCCGATCGGTCCAGCACGGTCGAGTTGACGCGGCGCCGTCGGGCACGTACACATTGTGCCGATGACGTGCACGATCGTTTCGCCGCTGACCAGCCTGCCGCTGGTCGCCGATGACGTGCGCGCGCTCGGCCTCCTTCTTCTTTGACGCCGCAGGGTGATGCGTCGCATCCACTCGCCCTGCGGAGTCGTCAGTGGATGCATCTCGCGTGATTCCCACGCCGCAACGCATCGATCCAGGAGAAGACCCCCGCCATGTCCCAGACCGGTACCCCCGTCACCGACGTCCCCGCCACCACCCCCGACGGCAAGCCCGTCACCATCTTCGACACGACGCTCCGCGACGGCGAGCAGGCCCCCGGCATCTCGCTGGACGTCGGTGAGAAGCTGGAGATCGCCGAGCAGCTGGCGCGCCTGCGGGTCGACGTCATCGAGGCCGGCTTCCCCATCACCTCACAGGGCGACTTCGACGGGGTCAAGGCCATCGCCGACACCGTGGGGACGCACCGGTACGCCGACGGCGGCGCCGCGCCGGTCATCGCCGCGCTGGCCCGCTGCCATCCCGACGACATCCGCAAGGCCGCCGACGCGCTGAAGGGTGCGGACGCCTCCCGGATCCACGTCTTCCTGTCCACCAGCGAGATCCACCGCAACGTCATGCTGAAGGGGGCCAGCGAGGACCAGATCATCGAGCAGTCCGTCGAGGCGGTGAAGCAGGCGCTGTCCTACACCGACAACGTCGAGTTCTCGCCCCAGGACGCCACCCGCACCAACCCCGACTTCCTGCTGCGGATCGTCGATGCGGTCGTCGAGGCCGGTGCGACCACCGTCAACATCCCCGACACCGTCGGCTACGCCCTGCCCCACGACTTCGGCGCCCTGATCGGTGACATCGTCCGCCGGGTCGGCGACGACGCAGCCATCAGCGTGCACTGCCACAACGACCTGGGCCTGGCCGTCGCCAACTCCGTGGAGGCCGTACGCAACGGCGCCCGCCAGGTCGAGGTGGCCGTCAACGGGCTGGGGGAGCGGGCCGGCAACTGCTCGATGGAGGAGGTCGTCATGGCGCTCAACACCCGCCGCGACCTGATCAACAAGTCCCTGGGCATCAACACCAGGGAGATCGCCCGGACCTCCCGCATGGTGGCCCAGCTGACCGGCTACCCGATCCAGTTCAACAAGGCCGTCGTCGGACGCAACGCCTTCGCCCACGAGTCGGGCATCCACCAGCACGGCGTGATCCAGGACCGGCTGACCTACGAGATCATGAACGCCGAGGACCTGGGCTACACCGGCGCGCAGATCGTCCTGGGCAAGCACTCGGGTCGGCACGCCTTCGCCCAGGCGCTGGAGGAGATGGGCTACACCCTGGAGAAGGAGGAGATCGGCCGGGCGTTCGACCGCTTCAAGGAGCTGGCCGACCGCAAGTCCGACATCTCCGACGCCGACCTGGAGGCGATCCTGGCCGACGAGCTGTACAGCGCGGCCGAGGACGCCTACGAGCTGGTCTGGACCCAGGTGTCCGGCGGCACGACCACCGCGCCGACCGCCACCGTGCGGGTCAAGCACATGGACGACGGACGCGAGGTCACCGAGGCCGCCGTCGGCGACGGCATGATCGACGCCGTCTGCGGCGCGATCCGTCGGGCCTGCGGTGTCGACGGGCGGCTCGTCACCTACAACGTGGCGGCCGTGACCCCGGGCGTCGACGCCCTGGGTGACGTGACCTGCCAGGTCGAGGTCGACGGCCGCCGCTACACCGGCCGTGGCGTGTCCACCGACGTGGTCGAGGCGTCGGCCCGTGCCTTCGTGAACGGGCTCAACAAGGCGTTCCGCCTGGCCGGAAACCCCAAGGCCCAGACCGGCGCCCCCTAGGTCCCTCCCTGAAACTGGCAAGACCTCTCGCGAGGTACTGTGACGTCGGCCGCAGCACATCGGTACTGTGACGTCACTCTCACCTCAGCGGTACTCTGACGTCATGGCTGACGTCAGGACGGTGCTGAACAACCCGTTCGAACCCGGGTCGGGGGCGGTCCCCCCGATCTGGGTCGGGCGAGACGACGAGCTGGCGGACATCTCCAGCCGGCTCGTCCCTCGTCGACGGGCAGGACTGTTCGAGCGCGGCAGGACCTACCTCGGTGATCCCGGGCTGGGCAAGTCGGTGCTCGTCAACCGCATCGCCGAGGAACGTGCACGGGCCGGCGACCTGGTCGCCGGCCCGTTGCGCATGGCGCTGGGCCGCGATCCGCTGGCGGCGCTGGCCGACGTGCTCGCCCCGCTCGTGCCGGCGGGGGAGCGGGTGGCCGGCAGGGTCACCTCGGCGCTGGAGCGCGTGCGCGAGGTCGGGTTGCTGGGGGCACGGGTCGGGATGACCGTCGCCGACGAGGACCGCTACGCCTCGTTGTCGGACCTGGTCGAGGGGCTGGCGGTGCTGGCCTCCGAGACCGACCGGCTGCTGGTCATCCGCGTCGACGAGGTGCAGAACCTGTCGGGCGCCGGGCTGTCGCAGCTGCTGACGATCCTCGGTGACGCGCTGGAGATGCAGATGCCCGCCACCGACGTGACCGGCAACCGGGTGATGGAGTACGCGCCCGTCGTGGTGCTGCTGTCGGGGCTGCCGGCCTTCCCCGAACGGGCGGCAGCGGCCGGTGCCACGTTCTCGCGTCGGTTCGCGACCACCTACCTCGACCCGTTCACCGACGACGAGGTCAGGGCGGCGCTGGCCTTCGCGTTTGCCGACGGCTACGAGGTGTTGACCGACGACGGCCCCGCGCTCGTGCACCTGGAGGTGGCGGCGCGCGAGGCGCTGGTCGAGGTGTGCCTGGGCGACCCGTTCCTGTTCCAGCTGGCCGGTGCCGCGGCGTGGGATGCCTCTCCGGGGGCGGTGCTGACCGCGGCCGACGTGCGGACGGGCTGGGATCGGGTCCGGCGCGAGGTCGGGGCCCACGTGCGACAGCGCACCGCCGGGTTGACCGAGCTGCAGCTGTCGGTCCTGACGGCGGCGGCGCGGGCTGACGGCGAGCAGGCCAACGGCACGACGCTGGCGCAGGCGGTCGGCCGCCGTGCCTCCTCCGACATCGGGTCGACCCTTCAGGCGCTGGTCACCAAGCGCCTGCTGGCGCTCGGCCCCGACGGCTATCGCGTCGTCTCGCGTGCGGTGGCGCGAAGCCTGGCGGGCGGCTGACCGTCAGATCGAGTCGGGATCGATCCCGGCGGCGCGCAGCGCCTCGGCCAGGCGATTCGCCCGTTCGGTCTGTCGGCGGGCTTCCTCGG